>CAYWTT010000001.1:0-25810 GCA_964461245.1 uncultured Prolixibacteraceae bacterium
CTTGACCAACGGGAAACATCCGCTTCATTTCCGATGTGGAATTTAATAATTTGGGTTTTATCCAGTTGAGGCGGTGCGGCCACCAGGGATTCAGGCGCTCCCATTTTCCTGTAGAGTCCGGGTCCCCATTCCAGGCAGCGGGGGGCACGACCAAGCACATATTCCCATGCTTCTATGGTTGGCAGAAGCGGATTTTTTACAAAAGCCCAGGAAGGGGGGGAAACCAGGTCATCAAACTTTTTAAAGGGCGGCAACATGAAAGTAGGCGCCCTTTCCGTGGTGTCGGTGAAAATATCGAGCAGGAACTCCTTGGCAAAGTAAGTGACCAGACCATTTTCCCGGTAGATTTCTTTTTCCATTTCAATATATTTCCCGGCAGTGGTGCAGTTGCCGTCGGCCAGCAGTTCATCCAGCAAGCTGCTGAATGCTGTGGCAAAGTCGGTTTCCCTGACCGACAGCATTTCCATTTGTTCACGGGTCAGGCTGCTCTGTAAAAGCCCGTACAGGATTTTCTCCAGTGCGGCTCCGGCGATCAGTTGTTCCGAAGTGGTGGCCTGCATCCTGGTTGACCCGGCCACAGCCATGGGACCGCAGTAGAGATCCAGCACGGTAACGCGGGGATCCTCGATGGCAATCCTCGACCGTTCAATGTGTCGGGTCAGAATTTCAGCCGGATTATTGAAGAGCAGAAATATTTTTGCTCCCCGGTCGGCGGCTTCTGCCACGGTACCCAAAACCGAAGAGGTTTCACCTCCTTCCGTGATGGCTATCAGCACATCCCCTTCCGTGATGTTCATCTCCCTGACCTGCTGCCGGCCAAATTCCTGATAATCCTCAAAATATTCCACAGACCGGATCAGGGCATAATCCCCTCCGGTCATGATACTGAAAACGGAATCTTCAAACTTCCTGACCACTTTGAACAAATAAGGATGGTTTTCCCGAAGTTCCCGGAAATAACAACGCCACATCGATTCCAGGAGGATACTCAGGCGTCCGGTGGCCCCGCATCCTGAAAAAACAATTTTCCTGCCTTCACCGATGGCCTTCAGTCCGGCTCCGACCATCCATTCAAACTCCTTCCCGACCAAAATCCGTTTGGCCATTTCTTCCACATCCCGGTCTACTTTAAGCAACATTTTCACCCCTTCGGCGGTGTTGGTGGTAAAAGTTTTATCAAGATCTTTTGTTTTCGGATTGGATTGTTCCGTGGGTAACATTCCCAGGTGGAACTGCTTTTCGTTGTTCAGAAAGTGCTCAGCCTCCTGACGTGCTTTCATCTTCATGATAGTATCTCCTCTTCTGTTCATAATTATAACGATCTATTTTCAATTTTCCTTATTTGCGGTTCATCCGCCGGGACAGGCCTTCCGATCAATAGCGGGCGAGTATGGATATCATTCCGTCAGTTGGCCGGATATTGATCACTTCTCCCTTGAAATCTTTATACTCTTTCCCGTTGATTTCCACTTTCCGTATTGTTTTCCCTTCGGGATGGCGCAATTTCAGCCTGATCACAGCGGGTGATTCCCTGAGCGAGGTTTTAAGATCGGCTTGAATATACCCTTCCGATACTCTGGATTTGATGATAAAATCGAATGGACCGTAGCTGGTCTGGATTTTCCTGACTTCGATCTTTTTACCATCTTCCAGCCATTTTCGCGGGGTGCCCCAGGTTATCCACACTTCATCTTTTTCTTCCTTCAGAAGCAACATATGCAGGAGCCTGATCATTTCCGATGAGGAATGCAAATGGGGTTGACGGGAAGAATACCAATGCTCAGGTCCTACATTACCGTAGTTGGCCGTTCCGTCTATGATGAAACTGCATTCCTGGGTCGAAAAAGTTTCCCTTGCCATACCGTAGGATAACAGGCTGTAAAATGTGAGCAGGAATTTGTCGATGTCGTTCAGCCTCAGATTGGTAAGGGCATATCCGCTTATGAAATGGGGATCAATTCCCCCGAAACCATACCACCGTGATAGCCCTAAAATCAGACCGTCCCTTTGTTCAAGGAAATCAGGAATCAGGTGGATTTTTGCGTCATCGGTGTCAAATATTTCCGATTCAAGCAACCGGGGGGACAAAATATTGTAATAGTGCGAAAAAACACTCTCCTGAAGGCTTTTATAAGGAATGGTGTCTGAAACAGCTACCGGGAGAAAGGTAAGACCATTCTCTTTAATCATCGCTTTTTCCATCGAGCTGAAAATATCTGCCCGATATTCATCTGCTTCTTTTTTCAATCGGACGCTTTCCTTCAGATACTCACCGCCTAGCTGTGCAAGCGCTTTGGAAGCCTGTTCCAATCCGGCCCAGCACCAGGCGTTGCCCAGATATTCCTGTACAATGGTGGATTTTCCCACCTCATCCTCACAATACCGGTAAGGGGAGAGCAATCCGTAAGTCACTGGCTTCTGCCCGTTTTTCATGATTTTATTCCCGGAACGGTCTTCAATGATCAGGTTACAGGACCTGATCACCTGGGGAACCACCTTTTTAAACCATTCCTCGTCGTTGGTTACCCTGTACAACTGACAGATCATATAGATGATTCCGCCATTCTGATGCGGAACAAAAAGTCTCTCTCCGGAAAAGCCTCCGTTTGGCCAGGTCAGTTTGATGAACATATCGGCATATTTTTTTGCCTCTTCAAAATAGCCTCTGGTAATCAGCGTATTCATGCTCAGGGCAGCTGCATATCCGAAAACAAATTCATAAGCGAATGCGGCATCATGAACCTCATAGTAATCACGGCTCTTATCTTCTTCCGCGAGTATGAAATTGTTGATCAGCCAGGTTTTATAGGCGTTGTTCACGATTTCTTCGGGTACATTGACCTGCATCCCTCTATCCATTACGCCCTGCCAGAACTGCCTGACCTCTTCAAGGGCTACATCGTAAGAAGGATTGGAAAGTATCCCCTGGTTAGAGGCGGTGACGGGAAGGTGGGGAAATGAGAAGTACATCTTTTTTTCTTGCCTGGGATCCAGGGTAATTCCGAAGGTGAGTGTATTGTCTTCTAGCTTCCCCTCCTCCTGTCCGGAGAAAAAGACGACTTTACCGTCAGGATCAAGGAGATTTCCTCCCTCTTTTTTCAGTTGGTAGGATAAGGGAATATCTTTTTTGCCGGTGATCTTACGGAAACTTACGGATAATTTGGTCTCTTTTTTAACAGCAGATGGATTGCTGATACTCATCCTGATAAAAGCAACCTGCGGATTTTCAGTCGATTGGTTTTCAGAATATCCGAAAACGGTTTCTTCATACTGTACTCCATCATAGGAGTAAGTCGTTGTTACTACAGGCAAGTAACCATCCAGAAGGAAGCGGCTTACATTTTCCTCTTTCACCCTTCCAAACGGGACGGTATCATTGCCCACCCTGAAAGAGACATGCAGGGGATCGCACAGGATCATTCCGTCCCATGTCACCAGATACTTGCCCATGTGCTCTTTCACTCCCACCAATGCAGGAGGATATTTCATCCTGGGGAATATGGCAGATACACTTTCAAAGGAAGGATCTTTTCCGTCTTTCATCTCTTTGTTCAGGAGACTCATTTTCTCCAGAATTTCAGTCTGAAGCGTATCTGCCAAGTCGGCAGAAACAATATAACCGGGCAGTTTAGCACTCTTTTCCGGTTTCATGCCGCATCCATTGAGAAGGCTCATCGCTGCAAGGATTACAATGATCAGGGATGTGGTTTTAACTTTGATTTCCGGTTTCATAGACTATATTTTTATGGATTAATTTTATCTGACGGATTTAAATTCTATGGGCAACAGTAAATTATGGTGAGTGGGCAATCTTCAGATTCCGGTAATAGTCCAGAATATGCTGAAGTTTTGCTGTGCTTTCCTGAAGGCCGCCCACGCTGTTTCTTTGTATCCAGAGTTCCCGGTGAACCGCAATAATCTTTGACAGGTCATCGATAAGGAATTGTCTCTCTTCTTCAGTGATTTGATTCAAAGTGCCTTCTTTTGAGGATATCTTATCTCTCATGATCCGGCAGGCATGCCTGCAAAGAAGCACCGCATTCACCAGTTCTTGCTGTACCTGGCGTGCATCGGTACAAGTCATGGCGGCCTTGTTCAGTTTTTCGACATTTACTGCCAGTGCCGAATCGGCCCGGCTGATATTTTCTTTCGTGAGTTTATCCGGGAAACGGTCGACTGTTAAAGGTTTGGCCACAGAGGTCAATGCATAGTTGAAAATATTGTTGTTGTTCAGTTTGATTCCGGTCAGTAAATGCGCTTTTCCCAAATCCGTGACCACTTCGCCCGTAATCCGGGCATTATCATGAAAAACCCACTGATCCAGCAAAAAAGGAATATCGGCGTTTTTATTCTCTTCGACTGCCCAGCAGACAGCAGCTCCATACAGGTAGCCGGGATAACACACTGATAAAGGATGCCAGTTCCCGTATTCTCCCCAGTTTGTATTCAGAAATCCCATTGCACCGTACTTTTTCCCCTCTTCAGCGGAGCGAAGCAGGTTTGCGGAGGCCACATCCCAGCGTCCGATAATCGAGTTCCAGGCAGAAGTGCCGGGACAAACATAAAAATCGAGACCGGAATCCCTGAACCGGGCGCATTCCCCGTCGAGAGGCTGGTTTGCTTCGTAACCCCATACCAGGGGAATCATCTCCTTTGGAATTTCAGGAATCAGGTCAGGATGTTTAAGGATGATGTCGCCCCAGAACTGTACTCTGCGGCCATTTTTTGATGCGAGGGCTTTCACCTCTTTCAGAAAATTAAGGTAAACCCTTCCAACGCCATATTTTTCACAAAGTTCACGTGAACGTCCTTTTCCAAGTTCCATGGTTTCATCACTTCCGATATTCACATACTTACTGGAATAATTCGGAAGTAATTCACTGTAGATTTCATCGACCAGTTCCAGAGAGGCCGGAACTGCAGGGCTGAGGCTGCTGGGTCCGTATTTGCCCCATTCAGTATCACATCCTTCGGGACATTCTGCCAGAGGCAGGTACCTTTTGTATTTCATCCATCCCGAGAGTTTTCCGAATCCATCGTGATAGGGTACCAAATCAATAAATCTTTCCTTGCAATAATGGTCAAGTTCGATGATTTGCTCTGCTGTCACCGGACTGTAATCCTGAGACACTTCGGGATGGTTTACAAAAGCAAAGGCGTATTTGAAGAAGATCTGGAACTCATTTATTTTCCAGGAGGCAAGAAGATCGATCAGCTTACGGAATGTTTCCATGGTGGGTACCTGATCCTTGTTGACATCCAGCATCACACCGCGGCGCTCAAAGTCGGGCCAGTCGGATATTTCAAGTACCGGCCATTTGCCGGTGGATGCGGCATATCCGGCAATCTGCCTTAAAGTCTGAACTCCATAAAACAGACCTGGCTTATCAGACGCTGTGATACTTACCGAATTCCGGCCGATGGTCAACCGGTATCCCTGGGATCTTATTCCAGCTGTTGTGTCCACTTCCAGCCGGATAAAAGGTTCTTCTCCTTTCGCTTCAATGGCTGAAAAGGAATAAGCATGACCAAGGTCTGTAAAAACAGCCTGGACTGATTTTACAATGAGGAAAACATCGGGATCATTTATTTCGTGGCAGATAATCCTTCCCGGTCCGAACTCCAGACAACCTTCCTTCAGGGTAAGTTCCCTGGGTTTGGGTATCAGCCATTCTTCCAGTTTGCCCGGATTCCCGGAAACCTGAAAAGGGCCTCCAAAAAGGAACCAGACCAGAAAGAGGGTTATAAATTTCACGGTTTGCATCATGTTTTATGCTTTATTGTCTGTTGTAAACACCCCGTTCAGTCTTTCACTTCAGCTGCTTCGGGGATACTGTCTTTTCTGAAGAACCACTTCAGCGTGACAAGTACCAGAAAACCTCCTAGAACATATACTATTCCCAGGGAGGAAAGACCATCGGAGAGGCCAAACGACTGTTTGAAATATCCCAGAAGAAAGGGAGAGAGTGAACTGATGGAAAAGACGAAGAGATAAACCACACCGATCACCGAAGCCCTGTATTTGGGCTCAACTACGGCAAACATGGTAGTGATGAAATTGGCTTCATATATTCCCCTGAACAGTCCGAATCCTGCTAGGCAGGCATAAACAATCCAAAGTGAATTTCCCTGGCCCATTCCAAAGATGAAGGGAGCGCCCAGTAATAGTCCGGTACATTGGATCATCAATCTGTACAGTTTGGATCTGATGGCCAGCTTGTCAGAAAGAATTCCTCCGCCGATGATGCCCAGGAATGCTGCAGCATGATGATAGAACATGGAAGAGAAACCCGCCGATGTGATCGAAAGATTGAATTTTTCATGCAAAAACATCGGCATCCAGGTCAGGTAACCCACATTGACAAATACCAGACACATGAAAGAACCCCCCAGCAACATGGCTGATGGTTTTTTAAACAATACGGCCACAGCTTCCCGGATGAATTTCATACGTTGGGCAGATGCGGCAGGTGGAACTATATTTTTGGAAGGAGGAAGCCTCCAAACCAGCAATGCAGACAAGGCCATCCCTATTCCGCCGAAAATGTAAAATGCACTTCTCCAACCATAATGCTCGGCAATAATCCCTCCCAGGATCCCGCTCAGTATAATTCCGATATACAAAGAGGTCTGGTGAATGGACATGGCCAAAGCCCTGGTCTTTTTGTGATATTCGCAGAGTATGGCATTGGCCGAAGGAGCATAAAAAGCTTCTCCTCCGCCCACCGCTATACTCCTCAAAAAAACCAACTGAACGATGGTGTAACTCATTCCCGTGAAGAAAGTGGCTATACTCCAAAAGAAGAGACTGAAAATGATTATTTTTTTCCGGCTGAATAGGTCACCTACTAAACCGGCTATCGGGGTACAAATCCCGACACATAGCACAAAAATGGAAGCAACCAGCCCTAATTGGGTATCGGTAAAACCCAGATCTGTCTTGATTAGCGGTAACAGAATATTGAAAACCTGCCTGTCGGCCTGGTTGAAGAAGAAAGCTATCCACAGCCAGGCCAGAAGTTCCCATTTCAAATAATGGTCTTTCCTCATGGGTTTACGAAATTTTTATCTCTTATACGGGTACGGGATTTATGTTCTATAATCCAGCTTTTTCAAACACGACCAGTCTAAGTGTATTGGCATCGAGTGAGGAGGTGGCTTTGACCTCCGGTTTTGCCGGTTCAGATGCTTTTACCAGCCGGTAACCCGGAACCGTCAGGGTGAAATCCCTTTTTTCCGCCAGATTCCGGTTCCATACCACCACTCCCATCTGGTTTCCGTTTAAAAATCCTTTGGCCAGGATATCGTTTCCACTGACATTTATCCCGTCCTGATCAATGAATCGGCCTGTTCTGAAAAAGCCGGAATTTTCGTTTTCAAACAAGATCAGGTCGTGCGTGTATGCCGTGATTTCAGTTGCCGGGGCCTGGTTCATTTTGGAGACCACGGGAGGATCATTGATGTAATAATCCCTGTAGTTTTCAGCCGTGGGTATTTTTCCGGTTTTCAGGTATTCCGCATCCGGCTCATAGCGGCACATGATTTCATGCCGTAATCCGTAAACTGCTGCATAATTGGCGTCATAGCGTGTCAGAGCCGGGCAGGCATTCAGCTGGATGATGATCGATTCGGGGAAAGTATAGCGGAACATCTCGGGAAAAGCATCGGGGGTAATGACACTCCCGGGTCCCAGACCGTGAAATACATCAATGTCAGTAAGCAAGGCATCGACAGTACCTTCGGTAATGATGCTGAACTGAGGATCAGTCTCTTTCATCCTGTTTCGTATATCCTGCATCATTTTCATGCGATAGGTGGTGTAGGCATCCTGCGGACGGGAATGATCATGGGAATTAGAAAAGCACATAAAAGGACTGCGGACACCTACCTGGTCGATGTAAAAGGCATCCACTCCCAGCGATTTGGCATTCAGTGCCAGATCCATTATGGTTTTCCTCCACAGGGGTGATCCGGGGCATGCCCTTGCCTGAATGACAGGGGTGGTATTGCTGTGCTTGAGGTAGTATTCAATTTGCGGCTGTTTTCTTTCATTCAGAAGGAGGGTTTCAATTCCGTTGTACCTATAAAAATCGGTGGAGGCATCCATGATGGTTCCGTTGGAATAAACGATGACTTTGAATCCTCGTTTATGCGCTCTTTCGATAGCTTCTTCCAGCACTGCACGGCCTCCCAGCAGGTTATCGGGCGACCAGTACGGGTACAGGCGGTCATGTCCTCCGACAGCCCATCCCCAAAGTCCGATCAGCTTGAAGTTTAACTTTTCACCAATGTCGCACAAACGGTCGATGTCATGATAGGTCCACATGACACTCCCGTTTTGCTGTTTCAGGATATTGAGCATTAAACCTGAATTTTCTTTGGTCCACTGAGATATGGAAGCCAGTTTGAAGTTACGGTCGAAAAATGCCCTGTAATATTTTGATGCCGTATGCCAATCGCCCTTGTAAAGTTTAACCATCACTTCAGGAATGGTAAACTCACTGCAGTAAACCGGGTAAGTAAGACTGGCCGAAAAGGAGCCGCCGGTTTCAGAGAAACCCACGCTAAACATTTTACTCCCTCTCTGCGGATCGTGACATCCGACATATAAGCCATACTGTGGGGTGTTCACGGAAAACCAGGCCATGGATCCGTTGGTACCCGGATACTCAAAACTTCTGCTGCCAAACTGAACGGGATCGGTAAAACGCTCCCCCAGACTGTTGGGCCAGTAAATGCTGATGTTTTTATCGCTGATTTTTATGTCGGACAAGGCCGGGTATTTTAAATCCTTGAAGATCCACTCTTTTGAACTGCTCACCAGGTTTCCCGAAAAGCAAAATGCATCCTCTTTCACGGTTATGGTAAATTCGACTTTCAGCGGGACCGGATTGTCGCCTGCAAGGAAATTGTATTTCACCAGTTTCAGGATTTGGCCTGCCTGCTCCCATTTGTCCGGCCCCTGCGGGATGAGTATGTATTCTTTACCCGTCTGCGCATTCTTTACAGTGATTTTCCACATATCATTTACCGACACCGAGATCTGAAAAGGAAGCCCTTTTGCCTGCGTCACTTTCAGATTTCCCTTCTGATCCACGACCAGGGAAGCGTAGGATGTCTTCAGCTCATACGTGCCGTTTGCCGATGACTGGGCAGGTATGATCATGCCCATGATGCAGGTAAAAACCAATGCGATTGAAAAAAATGTTTGTTTCATAGCTAGATTTATATGTTTCATAATACCAGGTTTGTCGGGGACCAATTTCCGGCTGTCCGATTCAGTTTTGTTTTTCAACAGGTGGCAACCGTTTCCAAAGTTCTTCAACCGTGATGGAGAGCGCACTGCCCATCTGCTGGCCGTTCCGGTAAGTGGTAGCCCAAATCTGGGTAGCCCCTTTGGGAATATCCAGGGGTTGCCCGTTGTAACGGGGTGAAAAATGGTCAGGTAGGGTACCGTCAAAAGTGTAATACACCTCCAAATCTTTCATTTCCGAGGAAAAGGTGATCTGCAGCACCCCTTCACCGTTTCTCACAGGGGTAATAATGGGATCATATACCGCTTTGGAATATTTGACCTGGTTCCGGTCAAAGAGGGGGAACTGGGCTTCCACACGGGACAGAAAATCGTCGGTATTCCGCTCTTTTTTGGGAGACCATAAAACCTCAGCCAGTGCCATACCTCTCGGCCAGGTCTGGTATTCCATCTGTCTCAGATTGGGTATAAACTCCGACCAGAGGTTCCCCTGTCCGCCCAGAATATAACGGGCATCCACGCTATCCGGGACAGGTTCAAACTGATAGACCTTGCTCAACCGGAGCAGGCCCCAGTTTTTTTCTTTAGGAACAATTTTCGGATCGGTTTGGGCATAGTCGAAATAGCAGTACTGGGTAGGCGACATCACCACATGATGGTTCATCCTGGCTGCCGTAATCCCTCCTTCCATTCCTCTCCAGCTCATCACGGTGGCGGCAGGGGCAAGTCCCCCTTCCAGGATCTCATCCCAGCCGATCAGTTTCCTTCCTTTATTTTCAAGTATTTTTTCAACTCTTTTGATGCAATAACTTTGCAGCTCCTCCACGTTATTGAGACGCTCTTCAGCCATCCTTTTCCGGCATTTCGGGCACTTTTCCCAGAAATGCTTGTCCACTTCATCTCCTCCGATATGAATATACTGACTGGGGAAAATCTCACAATATTCGGAGAGTATTTTATCCAGCATGACAAAGACGGAATCATTGCCCGGGCAGATGGCGTAAGGGACTTCCCGGCTCCTAGGACTGCCGGGATTGACATCGTATTGTTTCCCGGTGCATGACATGGAAGGGTATGAAGCAATGAGGGCAAGACTGTGCCCGGGGGTTTCAATTCCCGGAACGATGGTAACATACCTTTCCCGGGCATACCGGACCAGATCCTTTAATTCTTCGCGGGTGTAAAAACCTCCTGCTGTGGCTTTTTCTCCAGGCTGGGGCTGTTCAAAGGTTCCCCAGATACCGGTGCGGGGGACACGCCAGCTTCCGATCTGGTTCAACCTGGGTAAGGCCTGGATCTCAATGCGCCAGGCATTGTCGTTGGTCATGTGAAGTTGCAGGACATTGTATTTATACCAGGCCATCTGGTCAATGTATCTTTTTACGCTTTCTATCCCGAACCATTGGTGAGCAGCGTCAAACAGCAGCCCCCGCCAGGAAAAACGGGGATAATCCTTCACATAAACACAGGGGATTTGAAGGTCATCTTTGCTGATTTCGCCCGCTTTACCATCTTCGGTCGGTAAAAGCTGCCTGAGGGTCTGCATCCCGTAAAACAACCCTGCCGGTTTATTGGCGCGGATGAATATGCCCTCTCTTTTAACTTCCAGCAGATAGCCCTCCACACCCAGTGTGGTGTCGGGCGTGGTGTTTAATTCCAAATGAACGGCTTTCCCGTTTCCAGAGGAAGCCACCTTCATATTAACGCCTGAGGCGGAGGCCATTTCAGCCATTCCTGCCGCAATACGGCTTAGTTCCTGATTTTGGGTATCGGCAATAATCTTCATTCCGGAAACCAGGGTGAAAAAGCCGCGAAGGGGTTTGACTTCCACAGGCATAGGTAAAAAGTTGAATTTTGCAACCCCTGATTCGTCGGGATTAACCGGATTGTTCTTTTCTCCGGGTGACGAACATGAGCAGATATAAGCAGCAAGAATCAGGATAAAAATCCAGCTGATCCGCGTTTTCTGGCACAAAAAGGCGTCATTTTCAGTAGTCATGATTTTATTGGATAAATGAGTGAAAGAGTTCCGGAGCATTATACCAATGTTCCTGAAACCAATTCAAGGTCTGTTACCCGTAAAAGGATGGAAAGAGCTCCTTCCGGGATGCATCCTTCACACTCATCTGTTGAAGTGTGAATTGTAATCACTCTGCAGAATCTGCAGCATGCACTTTCTTTCAAAACGAAGAATCCGGGAACAATGATCCCGGATTCCTGAAATATTGCTTGTTAGTAACCCGGATTGTCAGGCTTCAGATTTGGATTGATCAGAAGTTCTGAGGAGGGAAGAGGCCACAGATAATGTTTGCTCTTGTCAAAAGAGCGTTGGGCCAGAATTTTAATATACCCCTTGCTGTACAAAGATGAAAAGTCAGATACTCCATCGTCATCCACCGGTACCACTTCCGGGAAGAACCACAATCCTTTCTGGATGATTTTGGTTCTTTGTTCCGGAGGATCAATCATTCCGTACATGGTGGTATTGAGTACCTTTTCCGCTAATTTCCACCGGATAATATCCGGATTTCTCAAACCTTCGAAAGCAAATTCCATACGGCGTTCCCAGCGGAGGATCTTTCTGAGTTCGGTCTGGCTGGTGGTAGTTACTGCCGGATACTTGCTGGTCTGGGTATAATCCGTCTTATATGCTCTGGCGCGTACTTTGTTGATGGCATCAAGCACCGATTGGTCAATCTGAGATCCGCCCAGTTCTATCTTTGCCTCTGCATAAATCAGCAATACATCGGCATAACGGATGACAATCTGGTCATGTTCGGGTTTTCTTTCCTTTGCCCAGTCGTCATCTATCCCTTTTAAAAAGGCCAAAGCGTTGAAGGATGCATACTGGTCGACTCCCCGGGAGTCTTTGTTGGCCACCCTTACGCCGGTAGAAACATTTCTGGTGGTCAGCGAATCGGGATGGGGCTGGTAAATATAGCCGCAGAAAGGGGTCCCGAATTCCACTATAGTTGCATTACAACGGGGATCCCGGTTTTTGAACGGATTACGGGGATCGTATAATGGAGATTCATCGATTTGTTTTCCATCCGTACAAAGGAAAGCATTAAACAATTCCCAGGATGGCTGCACATAATCATTACCGTTATTCACCCTCGGCATGGGCTGTGCTGCCTGTCCGGTACCAATAAAGACATTTAAGGCTACAGACCGGGGAATTCCGAAGACCATTTCCTTCGAATTTTTGGTTTTGGCCAGAAAAACGGTTCCGAAATCAGATAAAAGTTGGTACTGGTTCAGGTCTATACATGCTTTGGCCGCATCGCGTGCCGTAGCGTAATCGCCCATGTATAAGGCAATACGGGCTTTCATGGCATAGGCAGCGCCTTTGGTGGCGTGTTTGGAACCGGAGGAATAGGTCTGTGGAAGATTGGCAGCAGCAAAGTCGAAGTCGCTGTAAATGCTCTTTAGGATTTCCGCTTTTGCCGTTCTTCCCAACTGAAATGATTCATCCACAGTAAGGGTTTTAGTGAAAAACGGGACATCTCCCCAGCGGAAAATCAGAAAAGAATATTGACATGCCCTGACAAATCTTGCATCGGCGATATACCTGTTGTAATTTGCCTCGGTAAACTTCGCCTTGTTCTGTTCCACTTTTTCGATTACCAGGTTTGATGCCGCAATGCATTCGTAATAATACTTCCAGAGGTTAATGACGGCACTTGTCTGCCCGTTGATGGTTCCTCCGATGACAGGGCTCACGTTGGTCCTGTTTGTGAAATCATCCGACCAATAATCCAGCCATGCACAGTTGTCCCAGTTAATGGGATCCGGATTGGGATTCCAGTATCTCAGGACATATAAACGGTCAAGCGACATCTGGACTTCGGTATCACTGGAATACCAGCTTTCACTCGATCCCTCTGAAAGGGGATTCAGATCGAGAGAGTTACATGCAGTAAACAGCAAGCCGGTTAAAATGGTAAAAAATATCAGTTTATTTTTCATTTCATTACATATTAAAATTTAACAGAAATACCGAACAAATATGATTTTTGAATGAAATAGCCGCTGGAGCCTGATTCAGGATCATAGCCTCCTTTCCACCCGTCGATGGAAAAGAGATCAGTCAGATTGGCATATACCCGGACATTGTTCAGGGTTAATTTCTGGACAACCGATTTGGGAAGGCTGTACCCAAGTACGATATTCTTCAGCCTGAAGTAACCACCGTTGAAAAGCCAATAATCAGAAGTAACATAGTTGTTGCCAGAGGCTTCAGACTGTCCGCCTGCAGATACTTCGGACAGCCTGGGGTAAAACACTTCTTTATTCCGTTGTTCGGTATTGTATTTGCTCCAGTAATTGCCGATTACCTCTTCAGGCGAGTTGTAAACACCTCCCTGGAGTGGCCTGGCCATCATGCTGGTCATATAGCTGTTTATCTTTCCAACTCCCTGAAAAACAAGTGAAAAATCGATGTTTTTATAATCAAGCCGAATATTCCCGCCATATTCATATCTTGGAAGGGAACCGCCCAGTAAGACACGGTCGTAAGTCGAATTGATGATTCCATCCGGTTTTCCGTTAGGACCGCTGATATCTTTGTACTTTATATCCCCGGGGCTTACCCTGTTGTTTATTTTTGCTGAATTGGCAACTTCATCCGCTGTCTGGTATAGACCTTCCGATACATATCCGTACCATTCGTTGAATTCACTTCCTTCAAATTTTACCTGTGCCCCCAGGAATTCCGTTCCGCCCAGGTCGCCCATCACGGATTTAAAATCAGAAACATTACCGGATAAGGAATAGTTCAGCTTACCGAACTTGTTGTTGTACCTGATTTCAAATTCCCACCCTTTGCTATTCATCTTTCCGGTATTCTGGTCCGGGTTTTCCAATCCGATGTAATCAGGAATTTCAAGGGCCAGCAACATATCTTTGGTGGTTTTGTCATAGTAATCGGCAACGATCTGCATCTTGTTATCGAACAAGAAAGCGTCGATACCGATATCAAATGACTCCGTGGTCTCCCAGGAAATGTCCCGGATAGCATATTTGCCGATATAGGCGGTTTGTTTGGATATCACTGTGGAGGTTTCACCGGAATAGAACAAAGAATTACCGAACGATACCGTCGACTGGTATGGGTAATTTCCTATCCTTTCATTGCCGAGCGATCCCCAGGAAACCCTGAGCTTCAGGTAAGACAGAGCGGGTACATTTTTCATAAAAGCCTCATCGGATATCACCCATCCTGCCGAGAAAGAGGGGAATAACCCCCATCGGTAATCGGAGGCAAACCGTGAAGATCCATCGTAGCGGATATTGGACTGGAAAAGATACCTGTTTTTATAGTTGTACATGACCCTGCCGAAATAGGAGCGGCTCGCATATTCGGAAGCGGTTCCGCTGTTGTCCCTTAAATCCAGGGGACCTATGGAAAGATAAGGATAGTTGGCCAGGGTGTAATTGTCACGCGAAGCCATCAGGTTCTCGGTGGTCGTATAGTAATTTTCGTATCCTGCGAGCAGCGTAAGATTGTGGTTTCCGAAACTTTTTGCATAATCTGCCAGGATCTGTGTGGTCAGTGAACGGGTCTCATTTCTGTTTTCAGTCAGCTTGATGGTCGAAACCGTATTTACATAGCCTGTGACGGTATTGGGGTCACCGAGGTCTGTGGTAGGAACGGGAACCTGATGTACTTTTTGCTGGTAAAAGTTAAATCCAGGGGCAACGATTCCTGAAAACTTCAAACCCTTCAGCGGGGTGAAATCGAAGGCGACCCTTCCGCTAATCTGTGTGGATCTGGCCTTTGTGGTTCCTCCCCTTAAGATTATACCCCAGGGTTGTTCGTTATTCCTGGTTTTTGCGGCCCTGCCATCACTCCAGAAAGGGGTTTCGATGGGTTCATAGCGGAGCAGCCCTGCATCTGCGGTAGCTCCCTGGTTACGTTGGTCAAAAGCATGATAAATGTGCAAATCAAAATGAGCTGCAAACATCTTGCTGATGGTAAGGTCGTTGTTGCTCCTTGCATTGATGCGTTCCCAGGCACGGCGGTCGAGAAGGGAATTGATTTTATCGTATGATAAAGAAATCTGCGATTTCAGGTTCTTTTCCCCAGCGCCGAAACTTAACCTGTGTGACTGGCGCGGGGCATAGTCGTTCAAAAAATCCGCGTGTTTCACATCGGGATATTTATCCGGATTTTCCGCATGCAACGACGGATAATTATCAATCAGATCTTTTGCAAATTTTGGATACTCCGTGCCGAGGTTTCCGGCATCGTTCCACCACAACTCATTAACCATTTTCATATAGGGTACGGCAGTAGCCCACCTTGGCAACCTGGTTGGCTGATCGATTCCGGTTTCATATTCATAGTTCAGGTCAACCTTTCCTGTTTTTGCCCTTTTGGTGGTAACCAAAATTACCCCTGCAGCAGCTTTGGATCCGTAAATGGAAGCCGAGGCTGCATCTTTCAGCACAGAAATGCTCTCAATTTCATTGGGATTCAGGATACTCAGCGAACCGGGAATCCCGTCAATGATATAAAGGGGATTGGCATCCCCGATGGTAGTGATCCCGCGGATACGGATGCTGGCATCGTCTCCTGGACCGCCGCTGCTGCGGGTGACCGTAACTCCCGGCATTGTTCCCTGCAGAGCAGATGCAACCCTTTGGCTTTTTCTTTCGGCAAGATTGCCTCCGGAAACCGAAGCAACAGAACCGGTAAGATCCTGTTTCTTCACCGTTCCATATCCGAGGCTACCACTTCATCCAAACCGATGGTTTCTTCTTCCAGGACCACATCCACGACAGTCCTGCCACTTACATTCACATCCGCCGATTTCATCCCCACAAAAGAAAATTGTAATACCGAGTTCCCCGGGATGTTGGCTAAGGTGTATTTACCTTGAAGATCTGAAACAGTCCCCTGCGTGGTCCCCCTGATGGCTACGCTTACGCCCGGGAGAGGATCGCCGGAGGTGCTTTTCACCGTGCCGGATACCGTCAGATTCTGGGCTGCCAGATCAAGAAAACCAAAGACTCCAAACAAAAACATAATAACTGCAGCCCACCTTTTTAAAGGTAACTGCATTAATCCAGAAAATTTAAGTTTGTTTCTCATACGTTTAGTGTATTTTGTTTTATTGGCCACACATAGAAAAGGTATTTAAATTTGTTAGGTGTGGTGTGGTACAAATATAAAACTTTTTTGCGTTTCACAACTGATTTTCCCATTTTTTTTCGACCCTTGGTTTTTATACATATATAATATTATATATTGTTTTTTGCTGTATCGAAGGTTTGCCCGGCAAGATACGACTGTCTCAGGAGTATGATCACGGAATTAATTGGGTTCATTTCCTCTTTTTTATTCCCGACCGTAATTTTTTATCCTTTATCGTAAAACCTATTTTTTCTAACATTCCGGGAATGTTTAACAATAGAATACTCTCTGATGAATAATGCTCTCCTAAAATGTACTACTTTTCAAATTCCTGTTCATTCTCTTGCTGTCAGTAAGCTAAGCATAGTGCTTCAGGTAAATGCAAAGGCCTTCTTACCAAAAACTGGAGAATACAGAGCTGCGTTAAACTCTGCCGGAGGGAATATTCATTCGGATATAGAAACCTGTGACAGGGAAGAAAAACTCCCTGGTCAGCCTTTTCCGGATATCCCCTTTCCCGTATCGGAGGGAGGTCCAGCTAGACATACCGGAGAGGATGTGAGCAGAATTTTTGCTTCTCAAACCAAGGGAAGAGTTGCTTCGGCAACAATTACCGGCTTTGCCGGTAAAGCCAATGTCGATATGTTTGTAATGGCCCAGGACGATGAGGCTAATCCAAATAAACAACCCACTCTGATTCGGGTTGACCTGGATAAGATCTATCAGGCAGATATCATTTCTGGTACTTAATCAACACCTCTCTCCTTTTTTAAAACAGTTTACCCGGCCGATAATGTGGTATGGGATATGCGTACCCTTGTTAAAAAAGTGAGTCAGGATTGTCGGCTTGATGGGAATACATTCAGGAACCTTTGTCAAAGTCGGGGGCAAATAAAATAATCCCGCCTTCCGGAAATAAAACGGGAAGCGGGATTATAAATGAACGGAGTGCTCAATCAGCTGTTTATCTTTCCCTGATCTTTTGATTTGTCTTCAGGTTCTTCCTTGGTGGCTTTCTTGAATTCTTTCATCCCTTCTCCCAATCCTCTCATCAATTCGGGTATCTTTTTCCCGCCGAAAAGTAAAAGGGCAATAGCGACAATCAGTACAATCTGCCAGGGGCCGATTACTCCGGCAATAATGAATAAGTTCATGGCACAAAATTTATTAATTGGTACAAAAATAGCTTTTTTTCTCCACGCAGGGCATTTATTTAAAAAGTTTTAGAATATCGTTGGCATTGGCATACAAAACAAGGGCCAGCAAAAGGAAGAGCCCGGCTGTGACTGCATACTCCATGAACTTTTCGCTGGGCTTCCGGCGTGTGATCAGCTCATAGATGAGGAACATCACGTAACCGCCGTCGAGTGCCGGAATGGGGAGCAGATTCATGATCGCCAGAATGATGGAAATGAAGGCGGTCATGTTCCAGAAGGAATGCCAGTCCCATGTTCCTGGGAAAATGCTGCCGATGGTGATGAACCCCCCTAATGATTCATAGGCCTTGGTCTCCGGCATGAAAAAGAGCTTGAATTGTTTCAGGTAATTTCCTGTGGTTTCAATTCCCCTGGAAATACCTGCGGGGATGGAGGCGAACAATCCGTACCGGATGGTTTTAAATTCAAACAGATTTTCAAAACTGTTGCTGTTGGATATTCCGATCATGCCGTCCTGGCCCAGTTTCACGGTGATCTCCATGGGTTGCTGGTTACGCAGGATCCCAACCTGGATATCCCGGCCTTTGTTGGCGGCCAGCACCTTTTGGAATTCATCATGGTAGGTGAAGGTCAACCCATTGACGCTGATCACTTCATCGCCTTTCTGCAGTCCTGCATCCCTGCCGGGGGAGTTCTTGGCAAAATCGCCAATGGCAAAACGGAACGGGTATCTCAGGCCAAAAAGGCCCTTGCTTTTCAGTAATATTGCCAGCGATTCGTTGGTTATGGGGATGTCCGTTTTTTGACCGTCGCGTTCAACCTGCACCGAAGAGGCTTTTTCAAGGACGATGGTGGGCACAATTTTGGCGAAGTTCTCCACAACCTGGTTGTCAACCGACAGGATTTTGTCCCCGTTGCGGAAACCCAGTTTTTCACCGGTTTCATCCACCACAACGCCATAGGTTACATTGGCTGTGGGCAGGTATTCTTCACCCCATGCATACAAAACCCCGATATAGATCAGGAAAGCAAAAATGAAGTTGAAAAGCACGCCGCCGATCATGATGAACAAACGCTGCCAGGCCGGTTTCGACCTGAATTCCCAAGGTTGTGCTGGTTGCTTCATCTGTTCCTTGTCCATCGATTCGTCGATCATGCCTGAAATCTTCACATATCCTCCAAGAGGGATCCATCCGATTCCATATTCGGTATCGCCCCTTTTCTTTTTCCAGAGGGAAAACCAGGGATTGAAGAAGAGGTAGAATTTTTCCACACGGGTTTTGAATGTGCGTGCAAAGATAAAGTGACCGAATTCATGCAGGATCACCAATATGGATAAGCTGAGTAAGAGTTGAAATGTTTTAATGAGTATCGATTCCATCCAGACTGTTTTTGTACATGTTTTATTTGTTTTCCGACTTTATCTGCATTTCGGTCCGGGATTTTGTTTCGCTGTTGGTGGCAATCAGATCGTCCAGGGTAGGGTTGGCGATGAATTCTGCTTTTTCCAACTGCTTTTCAATAATCTCCGACATGGCGAGAAATCCGATCTTCTCATCGAGAAAAGCGCTGACTGCTGCCTCATTGGCAGCGTTCAGCACGCACGGCATATTTCCGCCCATACGGATTGCTTCAAAAGCAAGTGCAAGATTACGAAAATTTTTGATATTGGGCGATTCAAAGGTTAAACTCGGATAATCAAGGAAGTTGAAGCGCGGAAAATCACTGGATATCCTTTCCGGAAAACCGAGGGCAAACAAGATGGGGAGACGCATATCGGGCAGTCCGAGCTGTGCTTTGATGGAACCGTCACGGAACTGCACCATGGAATGAATGACGGACTGGGGATGGACGACCACTTCAATGTCGCCGGGGGCGAGCCCGAACAGCCAGTGCGCCTCTATCATCTCGAATCCTTTGTTCATCAGGGAAGCAGAGTCTATCGTGATTTTGGCTCCCATATCCCAGTTGGGATGGGCCAGCGCATCACGGGGAGTCACATTCTTTAGCTCCTCTCTTGTTTTACCCCGGAAAGGCCCCCCTGAACAGGTGAGCAGGATCTTTTCAGCCGGGTTCAGGTATTCTCCCACCAGGCACTGGAAAATTGCCGAATGTTCCGAATCGACAGGTAGTATGGCCACCTCCTTTTCTTTGGCCAGGGAGGTGATGATCCGGCCGGCTACCACCAGGGTTTCCTTGTTGGCGAGCGCAATATCCTTCCCCGCTGCTACCGCACGGTGGGTAGGCAGCAGTCCGGAATAACCCACCATGGCCGTCAGAACCAGATCAACCGTCTCCATCCCGACCACCTGCTCTATGGCCGGAGATCCGGCATAGACCTTCACCGGCAGGTCTTTCAGGGCCTCCTTTAACAGTGGATATTTGTGTTCATTGCCGATCACAACCACATTGGGCAGGAATTCCCTGGTCTGTTCAATCAGCAGGCTGATGTTGTTGTTGGCGGTAAGTACTTCCACTTCGAAACGGTCGGGATTTTTCCTGATCACATCGAGAGATTGTGTCCCGATCGAACCGGTAGATCCCAGAATAGCGATCCTCTTTTTCATGAGCGTCAGAATACGATGTATTTTTCGGGATCAATGGGTTTTCCCATATACCAGAGTTCAAAATGGAGATGGGGGCCTGTGCTCAGCTCCCCGGTATTGCCGATGATGGCTACCGCTTCCCCTGCGTCGACCTGGTCACCGGTCTTTTTAAGCAGCTGTGCGTTGTGTTTGTATCCCGAGATCAGGTTATTGCCATGAAGAAGGAAGATCACGTTCCCGGTTTCACGGGTCCATCCGGCAAACAGCACCGTCCCGTCCAGCACCGCAGAGATCCGCGTGTTGGTTTTTCCGACAAGGTCAACGCCCAGATGTCCTTTCTGCTGGTCAAATTTCTCGGTAACAATGCCCTGCATGGGCTGGTAAAAATGAAGCTGATTGGGTGTTAAGGTTCTCTCTTTGCCGGACTGTACCGACAGGTTCAGCCTTTCTTCCAACAGTTTGTCTTCAAAAACCGAATCGGTGTTTAATTTCCGGTATTCCGCTTTGGTTGCAGGCTGGGTCAGACTGCCTGAAGGAGTCTCCTCTCTCGGAATCTCACCCCCGATGATACTTCTCATGTCGGCAAAAAACTTGTCCCGCCTGGCCAGCTCCTTTTCAAGAGAATCGACCAGCATCACATTTTTGAGCAGCATTTCACGGTATTCCTCCTTCGGATATCCCGGGATATACTCTTTCAGCGGGGTGGAGGCAATCAGGAATATGACCAGTGAAATCATCATTACCGAAAAGAGGCTGACAAATGTAAATACCATCAGCCGCGTCAGTTTTATCGTCCATACCGATTGATAAGTCGTATCATTGTACATGATCAACCGGTATTTGCTGTGCAGCTTTTCCAATAACTTCTTTTTGAAATCGCTTTTGGCCATCTGTAAACGTAATAAGAGGCACAAAATTACTAAGTTTTGACCATTTCATGAATATTTAGGTTTTTTTAACCTCCCGGGCAGGGGAGGGAATAATTAAAAAATAAATATTTGTACCTGCAAAAGCAACAACTATTTTCGCAGGCTTTTCGGGAGTTGAATTTTTCGGTTAATCCTGAAACAGACAGATTCTTTTAAATTCAATGGTTTACAAATGAAGAGATTTTTTATACCCTTTTTCCTCGTCCTCTGCGTGGTTGCACCGGTTAAGGCCGATGAAGGCATGTGGCTTCCGGCACTGGTTCAGAAACTGAACATCAGGGATATGCAGAAGGAAGGATTCAGGCTTACGGCAGAAGACCTTTACAGTATCAATAACGGAAGTATCAAGGATGCGGTGGTGTCCATCGGAGGGTGTACAGCCGAAATGATTTCACCCGATGGTATGATGCTGACCAATCATCATTGTGCCTACGGGGACATTCAGGCCCATTCATCGGTTGAGCATGATTACCTCCGGGACGGTTTCTGGGCAAAGACACGGGATGAAGAGTTGCCCAATCCCGGCAAGATCGCAAGATTTCTGATCCGCGCTGAAGAGGTTACCGATAAAGTAATGGCAGCCGTTTCCGATACGATGAGCTTTGATGAAGTGAATAGGGCAGTAGCGCAGGCTTCGGTAAAGATTGAAAGGGAAGCGACTGAAGGTACCCATTATGATGCCCGGGTGACCAGCCTTTTTGAAGCAAACAAATATTTCCTTTTTGTGTATGAGACTTTCCGGGATGTTCGCCTGGTGGGGGCTCCCCCGCAGTCGCTCGGAAAATTCGGAGGGGATACCGATAACTGGATGTGGCCCAGGCATACGGCTGATTTCTCCATTTATAGGGTCTATACCGGACCGGATGGCAAGCCTGCTTCCTATTCCAAAGACAACGTCCCACTGAAACCGCGCCGTTTCCTTCCCGTTTCCATCAAAGGGGTCAAGGACGGCGATTATGCCATGATCATGGGTTATCCCGGCCGCACCAACCGCTACCGGACTTCCACGGAAATAAAGTTCATAATGGATGTGGTCAACAAGGTCAGGATCGACGTGAGGGAGAAGAAACTGGATGTCATCAAAAGCTACATGGAAACCAGCCAGAAGGCGCGGATTCAGTATTCCAGCAAATATGCCGCCAGTTCCAATTATTTCAAGTACAGCATCGGTCAGAACAAGGGATTGCAAAACCTGAATGTAATAGCCAAGAAACAGGCTGAAGAGGCTGATTTTGCCAAATGGGTGGCTGCCTCTCCCGAACGGACGGCCAAATATGGAAAAGCGCTTGAAATGATCGACAGCGCTTACCAGGATCTTGAAGATGAAACAGCCCAGCAATACCTGGCTGAAGCGCTGCTCGGCGGACCGGAGATCTTTATCATGGCCTACCGGGCCCGTGCGTTGTACAGCCTGATGGAAAATCCGCAGGGAAACGCCGACCGGATCAGGCAGGCTGCTGACAACCTGTCGGCCATGACCGATGAATATTTCAAGGATTATGATGCCGCCACTGATCAGAAACTGGCTGAGGTGTTGATGAAGTTATATTCGGAACGGGTCAGCCGGAAATACTACCCGGGATTCTATTCCGTCATCCTGTCAAAATACAAGGGGGATTTCGGCAAATATGCAGCCAAAATGTTTGCGAGTTCGGTGTTCGGCGACCCGGCAAAGCTTTCTGCCTTTTTACAGAATCCGTCCCGGAAGGTGTTGGATAAAGATCTGGCATTCCTCGCTGCCGGAGATATCTTTGACCTGCTGCGCGTCATTGGAATGGAAGTCGAAAAAAGTTCTCCCCGGCTTGAAGAAGGGCGCCATTTGCTGGTTAAGGGTTTGATGGAAATGAACCCGGAAAAGACCTTCTATCCGGATGCCAATTCCACCATGCGGGTTACCTATGGCAACATCGGAAGCTATTCTCCACAGGATGGTGTCATTTATAAAGAAACCACGACCGTCCAGGGATATCTCCAGAAAGAGATCCCCGGAGACGATGAGTTCGATGTTCCCGCCAGAATGAAAGAGCTGATCCTGGCCAGGGATTTTGGACGGTATGCCGATGAGAGCGGTGAACTGGAAACCTGCTTTATCAGCAACAACGACATTACCGGCGGAAATTCGGGAAGCCCGGTGATCAACGGCAACGGTGAACTGATCGGCATTGCCTTTGACGGCAACTGGGAGGCCATGAGCGGTGACATCGCCTTTGAGCCCGACATCCAGCGTACCATCTGTGTGGACATCCGTTTCGTACTTTGGGTGGTCGACAAATTCGCGGGAGCCTCTAACCTGATCAGGGAGATGACCATTATCAATTAGAGCAGGGTAGTATGCAAATTTCAGGGATCGCTCACGGGAATGATGCACTCAGTTGATGTTTCTTCCTTTGGTCCTGATGCCGGTTTGTTCCATTGAATGACTTGGTTGATGAGTCCTGTGGTCACCATATATACCGATGGCGCCGCCCGGGGAAATCCCGGTCCCGGGGGATATGGGATTATCCTGATTTCAGGCAGTTACCGGAAAGAACTTTCGGCCGGATACCGGTATACCACCAACAACCGGATGGAATTGCTGGCCGTTATCGTAGCCCTTGAAAGCCTAAAGATTGAAGGTTCCGATGTCACTGTATTTACCGATTCCCGGTATGTGGCCGATGCAGTCACCAAGGGATGGGTATTCAGTTGGGTGAACAAACGGTTCAAAGGGAAGAAAAACCCTGATCTCTGGCTGAGGTTTTTGGAGACCTATAACAAGCACCGGGTGAAATTTATCTGGATCAAGGGGCACAACGACAATCCTTACAACGAACGCTGCGACCAGCTGGCCGTAGCCGCTTCCCTTTTACAGGACCTTCCTGAAGATACCGGATACCATCCGGAAATATAATCCTCTGCTCCCCCCATTTCTCTTCTGAATCTCCGGAAATATCAGTATATCCTGTCCGGAATTCAACTCCTGCCTGGACCACAGACATCCGTAAAATTACGGATTGCGCCGTACAGTATAATAATTTAAATTGATGTTGATTTAAAATGCAATTTATAAAGGGGAACTATGCGGATTACTCTGCCCCGGGGGTTCGTATTTCAAGACCAGTCAGATGAAACTGTGTGAGCAGCTTTGAGGGGAAGGCTTTTGGGGGTGATTCTAAGATTTATCCGTGCAAAAGGTATTTTCTTTAAATCATTTGATCATGGAGAAGAAATACGATGAAAGAGATGCCGGCAAAGGGATGCCGGCTGACTGTCTGTCAAGACTTTTCCCTCTGAAAAGACGTAATTGTCCTATCATGCCATTGATCATCATGGCATTTATCCTGATGAACCTGGCGGTCTCTGGCCAAGGAGTGTATATTGCCGGAACTGCTCCTGTGGTTTATCCCCCCGGGGGATTTGCCGTCGATGGAAATGCTATTGCAAACATGACCGTTGCCGGAGTGGGTGATTGGTTTTCCGACCCTGCCTATCCGGGCAGTGGGGGTACTGTTTTTAACATGTCAACCCCTGATCCTTTCGATCTGAACTATCCGATGGCAAAGCATTGGAATGACGGGTGGATGCAGGGAACCGACCTGACTATTTTCACTTCCTCGAACAAGATTAATGATAATCCGGCGACTTTTACCTGGGGGGCCGGATCTGTTCCTAACAAGAACGAGATCAACAATGCAACTGTCCAATTCTCATGGGGAGATCCTGCACTAAACCCGCCAGGTTCGGCGGAAGATCTTTGGTGTGTTTTTGCCGCCGACCGGATGGTCAACAATGGGGATGCTTACATAGATTTCGAATTCCTTCAGAAACCCTTTTACATGACCGGAACCACCAGCGGAGGTTTTATCTCTGAGGGAACCGACGGAGGCCGGACCGTGGGTGATATCCTGATCACCATTGAATTTCAGAAGGGAGGAACGGATGCATATGCTGTGATCCAGAAATGGCAAGCAGTGGGTGCTGGTTATCAGTATGTACCCTATACTCCTGCCGAAGGGGATATATTTTGCATGAGCAACCTGGTAACAACAGTTGCCCCGTGGATGCCTTTCGGGCAGACCCAGTACCTGGTGAACCAGTATGCGGAAGGTGCCGTTAACCTGTCCCATATTTTTAACCTGTCCCAGAATCCCTGTGTTGTACTTAGTACCATATTTGTCAGGACCAGAACTTCCGGACAGTCTTCCACCTCTGAATTAAAGGATTTTCCCGGCGCGCCCTACCAGCTTAACGTGGATTTAAGCAAACTTGCAGTTGTATGTCCTGATCCGGTAAACCTGACCGCCTGCTCTTCACAAACAGCCATTGCAGCTGCTTATACTGGATGGGTTGGTGGCTTCAGCCATTCCGGAGGGGTGGAACCTGTAACCGTCAATATTGAGGATATCCCGGCCTTGCCGGAAAACATAGCCTGTGGCGGCACTTTGACTTTTACTTATACTGCAACTGATTATTGTGAAAAAACAAAATCATGCAGCAGTACCTTCACGGTGAAAGCACCGGATCCGCTGGTGATAACCTGTCCGAATGCCGTGACCCTGCCCGCCTGCACTTCGGCTGGAGACATTTCTGCAGCCTATGATCTGTGGAAATCAGGGTTCACCAAGAAGGGAGACTGCAACCTGAAGGATAACATGGCCTCGTTCCCGTCGCTGAGCGACCTGACCTGCGGCGGAGTGTTGAACTTCACCTACAAGGTGACGGGAGATTGCGATGCAGGCGAGTGTACATCCAGCTTCACGGTGAAAGCACCGGATCCGCTGGTGATAACCTGTCCGAATGCCGTGACC
>CAYWTT010000001.1:25910-31396 GCA_964461245.1 uncultured Prolixibacteraceae bacterium
ACGGGAGATTGCGATGCAGGCGAGTGTACATCCAGCTTCACGGTGAAAGCACCGGCTGCGCTGGTGGTTACCTGTCCGCCTCCGGTATCCTTGCCTGCCTGTGGTACTGCCGATATTACTACAGAATATAATAAATGGAAGGCTGGATTCACTAAATCGGGCGACTGCAATCTGACGGACAATATGGCTTCGTTCCCACCACTGGTTATTAACGCTGACGGTTCGGTAAACTTAAGCTTCACTTACAAGGTGACAGGTGATTGCGCCAGTGGTCAATGCAGCTCTTCGTTTACTGTTCCGCCCTGTCCGTGTAATACAGCATATGGCACACTCGGAAACAGCAATGCCTATTGTTTCACCAACTGGGGCTTCTCTAACTGGGGATGGACCAATAAAATCACTGCCGCAGGGACATATTCCCTGCCAATGTATCAAGGTGAAAGCGACTGTATCCCCTCACCGGAAAACCTGGTGGGTTATGCAACTGCAATTTACAACAGCACTGCCAAGACGGTTACTATCAAAATCGAACTGCTGGCAGGATTTGTGATGAGTTCAGCGCATATATACGTGGGAACCGATCCGCTTCCTAAGGTAAAAGGGAAATATACCACTTCTCCCGGTCAATACACATGGAACTCCGGTGAATTTAATCCCAGGGTTTCTGTCATTGAAGTCACCCTTAGCATGAGGTCAGCTCCATTCTACCTGATCGTTCATGCTTTGGCATGCAATATGCCGGTGAAGCAGGCCCAGACAGATGCCATTTCCCGGCCGGTAACTGACATTTCCATGAGTATGAATTCCAGCTTGTTGATGGTTTACCCGAATCCTTTCAACGAAAAGGTTACCTTCGAATTTGTCTCCAGGAAGGATGTTCGTGCAATTCTGGAAATCCATAATGTATTGGGTCAAAAAGTGGCGACACTTATGGATAGAACAGTCAGGGAAGGCGTTTTGAACAAGGTTGAATATCAACCCTATAACCAGGTTCCCGGAATCTTTGTCTATCGTCTGATGCTCGGCAATGAAATTCAGACCGGAAGGATCATTTATAACAGGAACAGGTAACTTTCATGAATTGCTTTGGCTTTTTACCTGGTTGTAACCACATGCTTTAAAAGGGTAAAAAGTAGTCTTCAAAAGTCCCTTTGATTGAGACCATTCCGGAATTTCGGAATGGTCTCTTTCGTTTCAGGGACAGAGGGAAATACTTAGAATTTTCCTGTTTCCAGTCTTCCTCCTGAAACACATTTTCCGGTCAGTGATCCGGTCGGAATAACAGATTCAAGAACAGCAGCCTTGATCTCCTGTGCTGTAGCCCCGGGGTGGGTAGAAGCATAGAGTGCCACCGCTCCCGTCACATGGGGTGCGGCCATGGAAGTACCGCTATAAGAGGCATAGGAGGAGACTATTTTATTCCTCGACTGCCTTGGTACGGTGGAATAAATCATGGAACCGGGAGCCGCCAGATCGACGGAGGTGTTCCCATAGTTTGAGAAATAGGACAGCTCCCCGGCGGAGTTGATGGAAGCCACCGAAATAATATTATCACAGGTATAGGAAGCAGGATACATGGGGGTTACATCGGTATTCAGCGCACCATTCCCGGCGGCAAAAATATAGAGAATATTTTGCTCCCCGGCTCTTTGAATGGCGTCGTACAAAGCCTGGGAGAAGTCTCCACCTCCCCAGGAGTTGTTGACCGCCACGATGTTTAATCCCTGTTTTATTTTCAGATCGGTTAAATAATCGACTGCCCGGACGGCATTGGCTGTGGTGCCTCCTCCATCACCTAGGAATTTGGCGTTCAACAGCCTGATATCCCAGCATATTCCAGCCACTCCTTTTCTATTCCCTCCTTTGGCTCCGATGGTGCCTGCCACATGGGTGCCGTGGTCATCGGTAACTCCGTCGAAAACCGTATTGTCCTCGTTATAAAAATCCCAGCCATATACGTCGTCAATATATCCGTTCCGGTCATCATCTATACCATTCCCGGAGATTTCACCCGGATTTTTTCCGGCGTTGGCGCTCAGGTCTTCATGGGAATACATATAGCCCACATCTATGATGCCGACCCAGACAGAGGTTGAGCCGGTATGACCCGATGCCCATGCCGACGAAGCTCCGGAACCGAAAGGATTGGATGGAGAAGTGGTTTGTCCGTACATTCCCCATAAGCTGCCGTTGGTATAGTACACATCGTTCGATGTCCCGTCACAGGTATAAATATAATTGGGCTCGGCATATTCAATATCCGGATCTCCTTTCAGGGCCGCGACGGCTTCTTTTACTTTCCCGGTTACCTGTACCAGTGTGATACCCTCCTTGTCACCGCGACGCTCCATCATCCTGGTAACGATTTTTTCTTTTTGTTTCCCTTCAATTTTTGCAAGGATGGCTCTCTTTTTTGCCTCATTGATACCGGCTTTGTATTTGACGAGCATCTCTCCGGGAACCATATTGGCCTCGTTTTCAGATATGACCGCCTTCTTCAGGCCGGGTACCTCATCGGGTAACGATTCTTCAAATTTCTGATCACAAGATGAATAAACATTTAGCAATAAAACCACAATAATAAAATAAACTTTTTGTTTCATAAACCTGATCTTTAATTATACCTAGTTGTAACCGGGCAAATATAGGTTTCAAATCGAACTCTCCAAATATAATTTGATTTATATATCCACATAAAGATGTTGATAATAAGTAACATAACATAAATAATATTTAAATTATGTGCATAAATGCCTTCCTTTATCCGCCTGGTTCTCATGGATAAGAATCAATTTTTGACCCGTGGTCCCGGCAGGTATTAAAAACATTTGCTTTTTTCATGAAAAGTTCATATCTTTCATATGGGATTTAAAAAAAATCGGGAAATTGAGCCGGTCAGCTTGGATCGGAAGGTATATTATTCCACATTAAATGAACAGTACGCTCAAAATAGTGCTTTTTGACCGCTATCCTGTTTTTGGTTCAGGGATCAAATCAGTTCTTGAAAAGGAGAGTGAAATACACATTCAGCGGGTAATTCATGGCAACAAGGATCTTTTTTCCTGTTTAAAGGAAGGGCCCCCTGATCTGTTGATTGTCGATGCGGTCCATTATACTGATGCCTGCATCCCCCTTATCCGCCGGATCAGGTTTTTGTATGATGGGTTGAAGATATTCCTGATTGTAACCCGGGAAGCCTACCTTTATATTGGCGAACTGATCCATATCGGAATTGACGGAATGGCCTTCTGTGATTCCGAAGCCAGTGAAGTGATCATGGCCATCCGCACGGTGTTATCCGGTAAAAAGCATTTCCCCGATGAAATCCTGAAACACAAACAACTCCGGGAATACATTCAACTCTGGAACATCAATAATCAGACAAAAGCAGGACCCAGGCTAACCCTCCGGGAAAATGAAGTCCTGAAGCGGTTTGCTGCCGGATTAACCTATAAGGAGATCGGGAATTTGCTGTTTATCAGTCCGCGCACCGTGGAAACCCATAAAAATCATATCATGGCTAAACTCAACCTGAGAACTACGGCCGACATGATCAAATTTGCACTTCTTAACCGGATGATCTGAACCTTCTTCCCCTTTTTCCGGATCCTGTCGTTTCCCGTATCCTGATTAATCCGTATAAATATCAGTAAAATTCCGGATAGCCTGTTACCGTTTATTGCCGTAAATTGAATATCTGTTCAAAATGGCAATCTGTGGTTTTTAATGTAGGGACTCGTAAATGCTCAGGTAATCAGGTTCAGACATGCCCTTCAGTGTGGAGCTTGCCTTTCGTTTACCGTAAGGGATTTGACGGTGATGAAAGGAATACAAAATTATTTATTTGTATGATTTAATATCGTTAATTATGAAGAACAACTACGGTTCATTCAAAGGATTCTTCGCTTGGACAATCCTTTGTTGTTCTATGTTAATTGTTGGTACTGCTGCCTTCGGTCAGGGCATTCAGGGAAAGGGAGGCAACATTCCCGTTAAATGGCCCATCGGAGGTTTTGGCGTTGATGCCGATGCACATGCCAATGTGGACCTTCTACCCACGCAAATAAACAATAATGTGGGAGACTGGTTTCTCGATTTGATTAGTTACCCCGGTACCGGAAGGTCAATTTTTGATGCGACCGGAGCCGTGATCCCTCCCCCCAGCCCTGAAGTGGCTGTTGTGGCACACTTTATTGATAAGTATAAAAATGATCCCGGTGGTGATCAGACGGTTTTTGCCCAAAGCAACAAAATTTCGGACAATCCCTCCACCTACCTGGTAAAGGCAGGAAGCAATCCACCCAAGGACGATATGCAGCATGCCACAGCCGTCTTTACGTGGGGAAATCCTACCCTGTCCGGTCCTGAATATGGAGGAATCCCGGGTTTGGAAGATGAGTTGTGGTGCGTGTTTGCTGCCGACCGCTGGCAGGTCAATGGCAGTTCTTACATTGACTTCGAGTTTAACCAGGCCGTGATGACCCTGAATATGGGCACCGGAACCATTACTTCCAATGCGCCTGTAACCGACTCGGATGGAGATCCCACCGGAGGAAGAACCCCCGGGGACATGTTGCTCACCATCGAGTTTACCGGGGGTGGAACGGAAGGCACCATTTATGTCGATAAATGGACTAAGGATGGCATTGGCAAGCCTTATTACTGGAAAAATGAGAATGTTTCCACTCCGTTGTATGAAAAGACCCTTTTCATGGTATTTAATGATGTGGCTACACCCGCACCATGGCCGATTTATGATCAGCCTTCACCTTATATCTATGCTCCCAACCAGTATGCAGAAGGCGCCATCAACCTTTCTCTGGTGATGCTGGGGACCTTGCCCAAATGCGGGACTATTGCCACGATCTGGGTAAGGACTAAAAGTTCACATTCGCCCACGGCCGAATTGAAAGACCTGATCGGAACTTTCCCGGTGAATCTGAGCAATGAACCGGTCATTGAGGTTGAGGCAACCAATCCGGATTGTTTTGGACAGACAGGAACCATTACAGCCACAGTGACCCATGGCGGCACACCACCATTCACGTATACACTGACGCCGGGTAATATTTCTAACAACACCGGAATTTTCACGGGCCTGGGTGCAGGAACCTATACGGTAACCGTCGTCGATGCTAAGACCTGCGAGGATTCAGGCGAAGGTACCATTACCGTTCCAACCGACATTTCCGCCAGCGATTCCCATACCGATGTCAAGTGCTATGGAGGGAATGACGGCACGGTCACGCTGACTTTCAGCGGCGGAACGCCACCCTATAAGGTGAATTTCAACGGGGGCGGCTTTGTAACCCAGACCTCCCCGAAGACTTACAGCGGGCTGACTGCTGCCACCTACACCTGGGTAGTCCAGGATGCCAACCTGTGCGAAAAGTCGGGTTCTGAAGTGGTGGGGCAGCCCAGCGACATCACGGCCAGCGATTCCCATACCGATGTCAAGTGCTATGGAGGGAATGACGGCACGGTCA
>CAYWTT010000001.1:31496-43736 GCA_964461245.1 uncultured Prolixibacteraceae bacterium
CACCTACACCTGGGTAGTCCAGGATGCCAACCTGTGCGAAAAGTCGGGTTCTGAAACGGTGAATCAGCCTCCTGTGGTTGGCTGCTCAGTTGCCGTGGTAAAACCTGCCGGTTGTGGAGCAGATAATGGAAGTGCTACGGTGACTCCTTCCGGAGGTACCCCTCCGTATACCTATCTGTGGGATAATGGTGAAACGTCAGCCACTGCAATTGGCCTGAGCAAGGGTTTGCATTCGGTCACCGTTTCAGATAATAACAAATGTACGAAGGCCTGTGAAATTACCATACCCTATAATCCTTGCGACGAGTTCTGCACATACACCCAGGGCAAATACGGCAACCAGGATAAGAGCATGGCCTGTATTCTGGAACCCGACAAGATCCCGACGAAAGATATGGTCATTGCCATGCTGAAACAGGGTGACCTGAAAATCGGAGCCGGCAGCAATTACATCCTCTTTAAAGACGGGGATGCCGGATTGATCAATACCATCATGCCTGGAGGCAGTGGATGCGGCATTCTGAGCGGCATATGCATCCCGAGTACTTCCCTGAGCTGTCTGAGTCCATATCTCACCAAGCAGGGCAGACTGAACAGCGGATTGATCTCTCAAACCTTGGCCCTTGGTCTCAATCTTCGGATCAACGACGGTCTGGATGGACTGCCGCTTGAATCCGGAAAATGGCTGACTACCCAAAAGAAGCTGGATTGTCCGAAAGGCTCCGGAGTGGTCGATATGGTCTGCACCCCGGTATATGGCGATCCGATGAATCCCACTACCATTACCGGTTACACCATGACGGTCGATCCCTATTGGTATTACAAACTACCTGAGGGAGTTCTCTGCTATATGACTTCCAAAGGTTATGCCCTGACCGTACAAGGTCTTTACAATTTGGCAAATGATGCTCTGGGACAGGCAAGAACCTTCCCTGCCGAAGTAACATGCGGAGATATTACGTACACCGTGAAATACTGTGATATTGTGAGTGCAGTTGATGTAATCAACAATGCCTTTGACGAATGCCGCGTTTTTGTCGGATACCTGGATGCCAAGTTCACCTGCCCGTTAAAGGCAGCCTCTATTGTAACTGCTTACAGCTCGCTGAGAGTCTACCCGAATCCGTTTAACGACAAAGTCACCTTTGAGTTCTCATCCCATGCCGATGTCCATGCCGTACTGGAGGTCATGAATATTCTGGGTCAGAAAGTCTCCATCCTGATGGATCAGAAGGTCAGGGGAGGGACACTGAACCGGATTGACTACCAGCCGGCTGACAAGGTACCTGGGATTTACATCTATCGTCTGAAACTTAACGATTCGGTGCAAACCGGAAGGATTATTTACAACCGTCACTAAGTAAGATGATTTCAAATTCTGTTGAGTAAACCTGCCTCAAGGAGGTAAGCATTTTTTCCCAACAGTCCCTTTGAAGCCGTCCCGGAATTCCGGGGCGGCTTCTTGATACATTTTCCAAGGGAAGGTGGATTTGTTCCCTGACCGGTTGCATGGAATAAAAAGAGTTGCTATATTTAACATTTTTCATTAATCTATACCAAAGTATCCATGAACAGAAAATTACGGATGGGGATGGTAGGTGGCGGACTGAACGCGTTTATTGGTGCCATCCATCGTCTTGCGGCCATAATGGATGGTCAGACTGAACTGGTGTGCGGATGTTTCAGCAGCCACCCCGAAGTGTCCTACTCCACCGGGAAGAGACTCTTTCTTCCCCGCAACAGGGTTTATACCAACTGGCAGGAGATGATCAGGCAGGAAGCCTTACTTCCGGAGGGGGATAGGATGGATTTTGTTTCCATTGTAACTCCTAACCATGTGCATTTCGGACCAGCCATGATGGCCCTGGAATACGGATTCCACGTAGTGATCGACAAGCCGTTCACCTTTACCCTGGAAGAAGCGCAGCTGCTCAGGGCAAAAACGGAAGAAACAGGGCTTATTCTGGCGCTGACGCACACTTATGCCGGGTATCCGGCGGTGAAGCATGCCCGCAAAATGATAGCCGACGGCTGTCTGGGGACAATCCGGAAAGTTTATGTGGAATATCCGCAGGGATGGCTTTCCCGGAAAGTGGAAGATGCAGGGAACATTCAGGCCTCCTGGCGTACCGATCCGTCCCGATCGGGAAAAGCAGGCTGCATGGGCGACATTGGTACGCATGCCCATCATCTGGCAGAATACGTCACCGGTTTGAAAACCACTGAAATTTGTGCTGAACTACGCACTTATGTCCCGGGCCGGCTGCTTGATGACGACGGCGCCGCACTTCTCCGGTTTGAGAACGGGGCCACCGGGGTCCTGATGGCCACCCAGATTGCGGCAGGTGAGGAAAACAACATCAAAATCCGCGTGTATGGAGAAAAAGGCGGTATCGAATGGCAGCAACATGAACCGAATACATTGGTGGTCAGGTGGCTGGATAAACCCGTGGAAATCTTCAGGACCGGAACCGGCTTTATGAATGAAGCCGCAAAGGCCAACACCAGGACCCCCGGAGGTCATCCGGAAGGATACCTGGAAGCCTTCGGCAACATTTACCGCAACTTTGCCCTGACTGTGATGTCAAAAATCGACGGGAAAGAGCCTCAACCCGAGTGGCTCGATTTTCCGGGTGTAGAAGAGGGCATCCGCGGAATGCAGTTCATCGAAACCGTTGTGAAATCCGGATATGACCATAAGACCAAATGGGTGAGATTTGAATAATCCGTCAAGATTGTCAGTTAGGCATGGTTATTCGTGCTTTAACAACCCGGCTTATACATCTGTACACCTGACAACAACGACCACAACTACAATTACAACCATAATAACCTTAAACTTTAAACTTCTCTGATATGTCCCGACCAGTTACCCTTTTTACCGGCCAATGGGCTGATCTGCCCCTGGAGGTGATGTGTGAAAAAGCCCATTCATTTGGTTATGATGGCCTCGAACTTTGCACATGGGGCGATCATATGGAAATAGAAAAGGCCGACCCGTCTTATTGCGAGGCAAGAAAAGCCCTGCTCAAAAAGTACGGTTTGCAATTGTATGCGATATCCACCCATCTGGTTGGACAGTGTGTTTGCGATCCCATTGATGAACGGCATAAAAGCATCCTTCCTTCGTATATCTGGGGAGACGGCGAACCCGAGGGGGTCAGGCAGCGTGCAGGGCTGGAGGTCATCGAAACGGGGCGGGTAGCCCGGCGTCTGGGAATCAATACCGTGGTCGGATTTACGGGAAGCCCAATCTGGCATCTGCTCTATTCCTTCCCGGCCGTTCCGCAGGAGATGATCCGTCGGGGATATGAGGATTTTGCCCGGCGTTTTATACCCATTCTCGATGAATATCAGCAAATGGGAATGAAATTTGCGCTTGAAGTCCATCCTACCGAGATAGCTTTTGACATTCATACCGCTCATCTGGCTTTAAAGGCGTTGAATTACCATCCTGCATTCGGTTTCAATTTTGATCCCAGCCATTTGGGTTACCAGGGGGTGGACTATGTACGGTTCATTTATGAATTTCCCGACCGGATTTTCCATGTTCATGTTAAGGATGTATATTGGAGCGACATTCCGATGGGAGTGGGTGTTTTCGGGGGCCACATGGAGTTTGGGGATAACCGGCGTTATTGGAACTTCCGTAGTCCGGGCCGGGGAAAAATCGATTTTGAGAACATCATCAGGGCGTTGAACGATATAGGTTATGACGGACCTCTGTCGGTTGAATGGGAGGACAGCGGGATGAACAGGGAAGCTGGTGCTGCCGAGGCTTGCGAATTTGTTCGTTATACCGATTTCGAACCTTCAAAAGTCCGGTTTGACGATGCTATGCAGAAAAAAGAGTAAGGCAATGGCGCGATTTGGAGTTGTCTATTTTTTAATTTAAACTATATGATTTTGAAACCGGATCTTTCTGATTATCAGAAACAGTTTCTGAAGGACGAATTTGCAGCAAGCTGCGGCATTATACTGATTGAAGCGTCACCTGGCAGTGCCACGGTCAGAATGGAAGTGACCGGGAAGCACCTGAACAGCGTTGGTTTTCTTCATGGCGGCGCCTTGTTTACCATGGCTGATTTTGCTTTTGCCGTGGCTTCAAATACACGGGAAAAAGTCGCCCTTGCCATCCATACGGAAATATCTTTCTTTAAAGCAATCCGTTCCGGTGTATTGACGGCAAATGCCCGGGAAATCTCCCTACATGAAAAACTGGGGACCTATATCGTGGATATTTTCAACGAGAAGGAGGAACTTATTGCAAATTTCAAAGGAACTGCTTACCGGAAAAATGAAAAACTTGAGTTTGGATAAAATTTATCCTTTATGCCTTTCTGATTCCTTTAAGGGATTGTGCAGCATTTCGGCTGAATATTGATCCGGTCAGGACAGGGAATTGACGTTCCCGGACCGGATTTGCAGATCATTCAAAATTAAATTCTATGTATCAGGCATCAGACGATCGTTATAGTGCGATGATCTACCAGCGGTGCGGCAATTGGGGGCTGAAGTTTCCCGCTGTTTCACTGGGGTTATGGCACAATTTCGGGGGAGTAGACGCACCGGAAAATGGCCGGGCGATACTGCGCCGTGCATTTGACCTGGGGATCACCCATTTCGACCTGGCTAATAACTACGGACCGCCTCCCGGCTCTGCCGAAGAGAATTTCGGTAGACTGCTCAGGCAGGACTTTATGCCATACCGTGATGAACTGATCATTTCCACCAAGGCTGGTTACCTGATGTGGCCGGGGCCTTATGGGGATTGGGGTAGCCGGAAATACCTGCTTGCCAGTCTGAATCAGAGCCTGAAACGAATGGGCCTGGAATATGTGGATATTTTTTATTCGCACCGGCCCGATCCAGATACACCGCTGGAAGAGACCATGATGGCACTCGACCAGGCTGTCCGGTCCGGAAAAGCACTCTATGCAGGCTTATCCAACTATTCTGCGAAGATGACCAGGGAAGCCTCAGGTATCTTAAGGGATCTGGGCACACCCTGCCTGATCCACCAGCCCAAATATTCCATGTTTGAACGGTGGGTGGAAGGCGGATTGCTAGACGTGCTGGAGGAAGAGGGGATAGGCTGCATCCCGTTTTCCCCTCTGGCCCAGGGTCTGCTTACCGACCGGTATCTGGACGGAATTCCTGAAGGTTCGCGGGCTGCAAAATCCTGGGGATTTCTGAAACCTCACCAGGTTGCCCAAGCCATCGAGAAAGTGAAAAAACTGAACCTCATTGCGCATGAAAGGGATCAATCCCTGGCTCAGATGGCCCTCGCCTGGATTTTAAAAGATAAAAGGATCACCTCAGTCCTTATCGGCGCCAGTTCAGTGAAACAGATTGAAGATAACGTGAAAACACTGCAGAACCTCTCTTTTACGGAAGAGGAACTGGAAATGATCGAGTCGGTCCTGAAGCAGGAAGTGTAAGGGTTGTGCCTAAAATTGTTGGGTTTTGACTACCAATGAAAAATGGCTCCTTGTGGGTATGAGATTGTCTGCCTGACTGAAAAAATTCAGAATAACTTTCTGTCAAGCTCCGTACTTGCTGCCAGGAGTGAAGCAATCTTCTTCCTGTAAAGGGCCTGACTTACCTCCAGCCGGGTCATGGTTGTTTTTCCTCATCCCTTGTCTGGCAATGAAGCCTTGTCATCCCGGTCCTGTGATCCTTCAGTCAGAATAAGTCAAGGGTGGAAAAATATCCCTGAAAAAGAGCAACGTAAAAACTATGGTCGTTTCTGTATTTATTTTCAGGAAATCAGTAAATTTAACTGCTTATTCGAAATTATAAACGCCCAATATGTGACCGATAAATCCGGGGAAAAATATCACTTCAAAGATTTTCAGACTATTGGTAAACATAAAACAATAAAATGATGAGAACTCTGATCACGATTTTTGTATTGACGTTGTTCGTCAGCATGACGGGTAATGTATCCGGACAGTTAAAGTTGAAGGATAAACTGAAGAAGGTCGAAGGCAGTGTGGATCAGCGAACCGACCAGGGAATTGAGAAAGGCCTCGATAAGGCTCAGGAAAAAATAGGTAATCTATTTAAAAAGAAAGAGGCTTCCGGTCAGAGCCAGCAAGAGCAACAGGAGCAACAGAATCAGGAAGGGAACCAGGCTACTGACCAGAATGTCGATCAGGCAGCGTCGCCTCACGCAACAGCCTTGGAGGCATATTCCAAATACGATTTTATTCCGGGAGAAAAAGTAATCTTTTTTGAAGACTTCAGCCAAGATGCCATTGGCGATTTCCCTGCTTTGTGGAATACAAATGGTTCTGCTGAGGTAGTTACCAACAATCTCTTTCCGGGGAATTGGATGAAATTCTCGGGATGGGAATCTATATGGACAGATGAATTACTTCAATTACCTGAGAACTATACTATAGAATTTGACCTGATTAACCTTCCTGATAAGGACAACAATATGCCGGGATGTATGTTTCGCCTGATGCAGGCAAAAAATGTGAAATCGTGGGATGGAGGGACTGCTCCCGGAATGGGAGGTTTTCAGTTTCATACTGATTATGGCCGGCCATTCTATAGTACATGGTTATTTGGTGCAGAATGCTCTCAATTAAACCTTGACGGTTTTAAAGATGAAGAAATGTACAAAGAAAAGATGAACCAGAAGTACCATATCGCCATTTGGGTGCAGAAGTCCAGGCTCCGTTTGTACCAGGATGAGTTAAAAGTATTTGATATTCCCAAAGCATTTCCCACGGGATGTGTGAAGCCTGACAGGATCAGGTTTGAACGGGGAACTGCCATGGTAAGTAATATTCGTATTGCCGTAGGAGCTCCCGATACCCGGAACAAGTTGCTTACGGAAGGTAAACTGGTTACCTACGGCATCTATTTTGATGTGAACAAGGATGTAGTCAAACCGGAATCCTACGGTACTTTGAAAGATATTGCCAAAGTGTTGCAGGAAAATCCCGAAGTGCGGGTGAAGATTGTGGGACATACCGACAGCGACGGTGCGGACGCGGCCAACCTTGACCTTTCCGTTCGGAGAGGCGCTTCTGTTAAAAATGAACTGGTAAATACCTTCGGCATCGAGGCATCAAGGCTCGAATCCGACGGTATGGGTGAGAGTCAGCCGGTGGCTGCGAACGACACTCCTGCCAACAAAGCTTTAAACCGCAGGGTCGAATTCATCAAGTTGTAATGCACTCCATAAAGATCCATTTGCCATATCCATTGGTCTGGTGAACAAGAGTACCTCCGGGTAAACCGGTGAATATGTGAAAAAGCAGATGTGTTTGAAGTTTCACTTCCAAGGGAAGTTTTTAGTGAATTTGTGTATAAATATACCTCAAAACTTCTGAGCATGAAACTAAAATTATTCATTTTCATATTGGTTAGTGTATTCTGTATCCAGGGATATCCGCAGGAAGATCCTCTGGTAAAGAAAGGGGCCGGCGTCTTCAAGCTGAGGTCGAAAGATGACATGGCGAAAGATGAGGCCAAATTGAACAACAAGGGTAAAGCTGCTTTCGATAAGGCAAAGAACGATTTTAAGAATGTAAAGGATGCCAAATTCGATATAGCACCCAATGAGATCATGAATTATGATCCGGAAGAATTACTCGGAATCCCAGAATCAGAAAAGCCCGATCTGAATTTTGGCCAGCAGCAGAACAACGAAAACAAAAAAAATGAAGCAGAGATCAAGGGTAATCTGAAAAAAGATTCAAAGGAGGATGTTTCACAAATTAATTTCACTGAGGCGGTTTCGGTTTCGGTTCCTTCCGGATGTGTCTGGAACACCAATATCCTGACCCCGGTGAAAAACCAGGCGGGATGCGGCAGTTGCTGGGATTTTGCTGCCTGTGCCGCTTTTGAACACACCTATGCCAAATTCTGGGGAGTAAAACTCGATCTCTCCGAACAGGATGTGCTGGCATGCGGAAAAACCTGTGCCAACGTGGATTGCGGAAGCTGCAAAGGAGGCTGGTCGGACCGGGCATTTGATTTCATGAAATGCAATGGAGTGGCCAGTGATGCCAGTTACCCCTATAATATTCCGCAAGGCAATCACTGTATTACCAAGCCCAAATTCAAATGGGCCAACACCTGGGGCCAACTCTATCCCGGCAGGTTCCCGACCGTGGCCGAGGTAAAGTATTACCTGAATACTTTCGGCGCTCTGGTAACCTATATGAAAGCTGGTCTCAGCACTTTTTACGGTTACGGGGGGGGCGTTTACAACGGCTATGCCAGCAACTCGAGCAACAGCATTGACCATGCTGTGGTCATTGTAGGGTATTGTGACAACCTGAATGCGTGGATCATTAAAAACTCCTGGGGGACCGGCTGGGGACCTTACGGTGGGTATGCCTATGTGGGTTACAACGCCTGCAATATCGGGAAATATGTGTATTGGGTTTATCCTAAATACTGATCTTCCCCGGACAGGCTGTTTTATCGCAAAATGCTTTTACAGTTTAATTAAAAGACTGAGGTGATGATCGTTCAATTTATTAAAAGATTTGTTTTGATCTGTTTAATGTTCATCGCGGTGGGATGTAACGTGAACAAGGGCAATTCTTCCAGAACTCAAATGAAAGATACGGTTCAGTTTACCGGTTGCCAGGAGAAAATCAGCCTGAAAGCCGATGATATTCTTGAAATCAGGTTGGAAGCTATCCAGGGTACTGGTTACCAGTGGGTAGTGAAGGAACCTTTACCCTTTTTGCAACAACTGGAATCAGATGTTCTGCAATATTCCCCGGCCGAAGGCAAAGAGCCCACCCCGGGATTGGCAGGTTATCAGATTCTTCGGTTTAAGGTACTCTCCAAAGGAGAAGGGGTAATCCAACTGGAGTACAAAAGAACTTTTGAGGGGCAGGTTGAAAAAAGTTGTGAAATGAAGATCAAGGCGGAATAGGGCGGCCGATGGTTGCTGCTGGCTGGTTCCGGATAAACAGGGATAAAACATTATCCCTGCAGAAGATTCTCCTAAAGGGCAGACTTTTTATGGAAAGCCTGCCCGGAATAATCGGAAGAGGCTGCCTTGGCCGTTCAGGGGCAGGATAGACTTTCACGGGAAACTCTCCTTTGAAAGGGAATAGGTCTTTCATCCTGATCAGCCATGAAATGGAGTTCATTTGTTTTCAGATAACAATCAAATGAAAAGACCGGTCATTGACAATAATTAAACTAATTAACAATATATTTAACAATTTAAGTTTAACTTTGCCGGACAAAGGCAGATCACATCAAAAAACCATTATAATGAAAAAGTCAGTATTTGTTTTAGTGGCCATGTTCCTTTGCGGCATGATGAGCATGGATGCCGGGGCACAGTTGGGTGGACTGATGAATAAAGTAAAGAATAAGATTGTAGACAAAGCGCTGGGAAACGATTCCGGCAGCAAATCGGGTCCCGAGGCAAAAGAGCCCGATTGCGCCAGTGAGGATGCCAAAATGGTTTTTGAATTTGACAAGGGATACAAAATTGCATTGAATGAGATCACCATCTGTATCCAGGATGGAGATATGCTTCTTTTCAGCAAACTAAACAACAAATATTTTATACGGAAGAAGAACAGCGATACCCCGGAAGGACCCTTTGAGGCCGGAGATCCTCAGGTGACCCGGTTTATCTGTAATGAGACGGAATCATCCGGTTCAGGGGAAACTAAAGATTTCAGCCAGGCTTATCCCGACTATATTATCCGTGTCGGGGATAAATTCCAGATCCGGTTTGGCGGGAAAACATACGGGCCGTATGCGGTGATTGAAAACTTCCTGCTCAGCAGTCTGAAAACGAAATTTGTGGCTCAGGTTATTCCCGATGTGATGTTTACAGAAAAGGAGGGAGCCATGTTGGAAAAAGAGGCTCAGAATGCCAAAACACTGGCTCAGCAGATGGAAATGGCCCGTAAGATGCAGGATAAGATGATGCAAAAAGCCACAAGCGGCGATCCGATGGATTTTGGCATGAAAGTGGTTTCCAATATTCCGGGCGTGTCAGAATCTGTGGATATGACTTCTATACTTTCAAATACCATCAAATTTGATGAGATCGTTATGGTAGGTATTGATAAAATCACGGATTTATCGGGAAATACCCTGTTCAGCTTTGATCCCCAGAAGGTAAATCCTTACGATGGTCTCTGGTTAAGTTCTGATAACAAGCGTTACGCCTCATATAACTACGGAATTTTGAAATTCAGTGACGGAAAGGAATGCCACGAGGTGTTCTCTCCTTATATCACCAAGGATAACGGGAAGACGGTTTTGAATTACCTTTACTTTTCCCCTAAACACAATGCGATCATGCAGGTGACCGCTCCCTTCTGAACTCATTTACTGCTATGGTAAAGGGTGGAAGATATTTTACCGGTATACTGCTGATATTCTTTCTTTCCGGGAGCACCTTCCCGCCGATTCAGGCCCAGGAACCCTCTTATCCGGATATTTTCGGAGATAACTGGACCAAAGCCAGGCAATTCGTGGCCGACAACCAATCCTGGATGCGGCTGAAGTGCGCACAGTTCAGGGTGGATTATCCTTTGGCCGTTTCAATGGTTTTCCCGGAGTTGATCAGGTACTCTGCTTTGCGCGACCGGATGGAGATCACGCTTCTGAAAACATTATACACTTATAAAGGATCGGAGTACTCCGACTTTTCGGTCGGAGTGTTCCAGATCAAACCCTCCTGTGCAGAAGCAGTTCTTCGATCACTTTCGGAGAGGGATGAACGGAAATTGTACCGCCATTTTTATCAGATATACCATTCCCTGCCGGTAAGGGAATTCCGCTCCTCCGTTGTGAGGGAACTGGAAGATCCCGTGTCCGGATTTTTATATGTCATCGCAATAATAAAAATATTAGACAGACTTTACAGCAGCACCAGGTGGGAGAGCCGGGACGAAATGATCCGGTTTTATGCGGCTGCCTATAACAGCGGATTCCTCGGGGGTGAAAAACACATCCGCAGCATGATGGAAGAACATGCATTCCATACCGGCATGCGAAAGCCTGGTAAATGTTTCTCTTATCCCGGAATATCCGCCGCATTTTATCACCTTATGTCTAATCCGGATTTTTATAAAGAAGATTAATTCAAAGATATAGCGTAAAAATATTTATGTTATAAATGAAAATATAACATAAAATATTATATTAGTCCGACTTTTGAGTGCCAGTTACTAATCTATGGCTAAATATTTTGGGGTCATAAAGACTTTTCTGAGTATACTCATTATTTGCTTAGAGAGAAAACCGATGAAGTGAACAGGCTGAAATAAAGCTGATCGTAAAAAAAGAGGCTGTCGGGATATTTTTATCCGCACGACGGTCTCTTTTTATTTACTCGGTTCAATAAGTTGCGCAAATCAAATTGATTTCATTCCCGGTTTACCAGGGTTTCATTTCATAAAATGGCAGGAATGGGTGCTGGGATTTGTTTTTCCCCATACCGTGTGATTTTTTCCCTCCGCTTCCGAAAAGAGAGTAACCTTCTCCCAGGGAGTAAACCAGTCCGACGCTGAATTTGCTTACATTCGACCAGGCATTAAAATGGTTAAAACGACCGGTTTTATCATCGTAATCTAAATTCGGAATTCCATCGAGGATGTCTGATTTCACCATTCTGACTGTGACATCGGCATACAGGGCGATTTTTTCAGTTAGCTGGAGTTCAAATCCCGCACCTCCGCCCAGGGTAAGCGCAGGCATCATTCCTTCACTGGAATCGGATGTTCCCCGGGAAAAGAGTACCGGAGGTCCGAACTCCAGCTGTCCATTCTCCTGGGTGGCTTTTTCCATCCAAAGGGAGGGCGCCTTAAGCGACAGTTCTGTGGAGACCAGCGAAAGTCCGGCACTTGCCTTGAGGAAGGGTTTGAAGCGGCCATCAGGTACGGGATATATCCTGAAATTAGCTATGAAATTAAGCAGGGAAGTACGGTATTTGACCGGGTAATTGGTACGGAAAATATAAGTGGTGTCATTGACGGGATCGAAAGCCCTGAGCTGATTGTATTTTTCGGTAAACTGGAAATTGTAGAATCCGGGATTGTCGTTTTCCCCGGTCATCAGGTCACTGCTGATCTCCAATCCGATCCAGACCTTCTCGGAAAGGGAGTTCATCACTTCCGCCTCAAAACCCATCGATCTTTTATGTACGAAATTGGCAATGGTACCTATCTTAGCGTTAAGGGAGTCCACATCCGGAAAATTGACCTCTTTACCCTGCGGTTCTTTCATGAA
>CAYWTT010000002.1:0-26301 GCA_964461245.1 uncultured Prolixibacteraceae bacterium
CTATGAAATCACGGATATTGTCGGGTATGAATGGGTAATCGCCCATGGGGGAAAAGTGGAGACCATTGATCTGGTACCAGGCTGTTCCACCACGTTGCTGATTGATAAAATAAAAAATCATCCGGAATGAGCAAAATAAAAACCATATTTGTATGCCAGAATTGCGGGGCTGAATCTCCTAAATGGATCGGAAAATGCATCTCCTGCAACCAGTGGAATACCTATGTGGAAGAAATCGTTCCTACAGGGAATAAGGTGGTTTCCGTACCCGCGAATGCAACGTTTAACCGGCCGGTTACCCTTGATGAAATCGCCTCAACCCATCTGGAAAGGATTCACATTGGAATGGCTGAGTTTGACCGGGTTCTTGGGGGCGGACTGGTTCCGGGATCCCTGGTACTGATCGGAGGGGAACCCGGGATAGGCAAATCGACCCTCGTGCTGCAGCTGGCACTTACCCTGAAGGAAAGGAAAATCCTGTATGCCTCCGGAGAAGAGAGCCTGCAACAGATTAAGCTGAGGGCCCAGCGGCTGAAACTGGCCAGCGGCGGTTGCCGTTTCCTCTGCGAGACCTCGCTTGAACTTCTGCTATCAGCTCTTGAAGAGGAAAAACCGGATATCTTCATCATTGACTCTATCCAAACTATCTCCACCGACCTGATCGAATCTTCACCGGGATCGGTGGCACAGGTCCGGGAATGTACCTCAGCCATACTCAGGTTTGCCAAGAAAAACCATGTGGCAGTGATCCTGATCGGCCACATCAATAAGGAAGGGAACCTGGCCGGACCCAAAGTGCTGGAACATATCGTCGATACGGTGATCCAGTTTGAAGGGGATTCCCATCACCAGTTCCGGATTCTGCGGTCCACCAAAAACAGGTTCGGGTCCACCTCCGAGCTGGGTATCTTCGAAATGCGCCAGAACGGCCTCACCGAAATTGCCAATCCTTCGGATCACCTGATTTCCAGGGGTAATGAAGGGATCAGCGGAACAGCCATCGCAGCCACTATAGAGGGGATCCGTCCTTTTCTGATCGAAATTCAGGCTCTGGTAAGCTCGGCCGCTTACGGAGTACCCCAGCGCTCTTCTACCGGCTTCGACCTGCGCCGGCTGAACATGTTGCTGGCCGTATTGGAAAAAAGGGCAGGATTTAAACTGATTAGCAAGGATGTCTTTCTGAATGTGGCCGGCGGCCTCAAAATAAACGATCCGGCTACCGATCTGGCCATACTGGTAAGCGTCCTCTCTTCCAATCTTGATATGCCGGTTCCCCACCAGACCTGTTTTGCCGGGGAGGCCGGCCTTACCGGCGAGATCAGGGCGGTAAACCGGATGGAACAACGGATCACGGAGGCAGCCAGGCTCGGCTTTACCCGAATCTTCATTCCGAAATTCAACAAAGGTATCGAAACCGGAACCTTCCCTATTGAAATCATCAGGGTGACCACAGTTACCGAGGTATTCCGGAAACTCTTTCAGTGAACCTTTCCAGAACAGCAGATCCGACGGAAGAGTTACTGCCTGAAATATTTCTATTTTTGAAATGTCAAAATTAAAGAAGATACCTGCATGAACAGAGTTGTAATCCTTGCCTCAGCATTTTTCCTGCTTATGTCCGCTTGCAGCGAAGAGTTGACCGACAAACCGCACAAACTGGTGTCGCGCGACCGTCTCATTGACATCCTGGTGGATATTCACCTGGCTGATGCTGCTTATCAAACCCGGCGATATATCAATGAGGAGATCAAGAATTACAAGGAATCGGATTTTTATTATTCGGTGCTGAAAAAACACGGGGTGGCCGATTCGATTTTTGAAAAATCACTGATCTATTATGCAGGTAAACCCAAAGATTTTGAAAAGATATATACCCGGGTAATAAACCGGCTGAATGAGCTCCAACAGGAAGATGAAAAGAAAAGCCAGAAGCCGGTTGATATCAGTAATCCGCAAAAAGAGTGAAAAGTTTTTCTGCATCTCTTGTTTACACCCTGACCGGCCCCCCTCTGCCGAATGGTACGGTCACGGTCGACGGGGAGGGTTATGTTACCTCCGTGGCTCCTGCTTCCCGGGAAACCGGCAACCTGGCAGAAACCCTCCATTTCAACGGAATCATTTTACCCGGATTCGTCAACGCCCACTGTCACCTTGAATTGTCACACCTGAAAGGCAAAATCGGCCAGAAAAAAGGAATTGCCGATTTCATAGGAGCCATCAACCGGTATAGAACCGCTGCGGATGACCAGATCGGAGAATCGGCCCGCCTGGCTGATCAGGAAATGATACGCGAAGGCATTGTGGCCACAGGGGATATATCCAACACGGCAGATACGCTGGAAATAAAAAAGAAAAGCCCGATTGCCTATTATACTTTTGTTGAAACCTTCGGATTCCATCCTTCCCGTGCCGTAAGAGCTTTCGAAAATGCCGTTTCGGTCTGGTCACTTTTTCATGAACAGGGATTACCGGCATCAATAGTACCCCACTCCCCCTATTCGGTAAGCGACGAACTTTTTCAAAAGTTCGTTTCACCGGATAATGAAAAATCAGGGATCCTGACCATTCACAACCAGGAAAGCCAGGCCGAAAACCAGTTTTTTCAGGATGGGAAAGGCCCGATTCTGGACCATCTGACCGGTAACCTGGGATTGGATGCTTCCCATTTCCGTCCTCCCGGGAAAAGCCCGCTGAGATCGGTTATACCCCTTTTACCCTCCAGTACACCGCTGCTTCTGGTTCACAACACCTTCACCTCCGGAGATGACCTCAATTTCCTGGCCGGTGCCAGGAAGAAAGAGAATACATGGCTCGTTCTTTGTCCCAATTCCAACCTTTATATTGAGAACCAGCTTCCGCCGGTAAGACTTTTCCGGATTGCAACCATCCCGATCTGTTTGGGAACCGACAGCCTGGCCTCCAACACATGTCTCTCCGTACTATCGGAACTGAAGACCCTCCACTTTGCTTTTCCCGAGATCCCGCTGGAAGAACTATTTGCATGGGCCTGCCGGAACGGAGCCGGGGCATTAGGCATGGAAAACAGGCTGGGCACCCTGGAGGCAGGGAAAAAACCGGGAGTTCTGCTGATCACACCCGCAGACATTGAAAACAGGCGGCTTACCCCCGAAAGCGCAGTTGTGCGTCTCGCCTGACCTTTTTCGTATATTTGCGGCTTAATAAAGACCATGGCTACTTTTCTCTTTGACAAAATCATTTTTGGCCCGGTAAAAAGCCGAAGACTGGGAATCTCGCTGGGGATCAACCTGTTGCCCACCGATAACAAGATCTGCTCATTCGATTGCATCTATTGCGAATGCGGCAGAAATCCCGCCCCCCGAAAACCGGCTCCCCGGCTCCCCAGCCGTTTGGAAGTAAGAACCAAACTGGAAGAGATGCTCTCCAGAATGAAAGAGGAAGAGCGCCTGCCCGATGTGGTGACTTTTGCCGGGAATGGTGAACCCACCCTTCACCCTCAGTTCGGAGAGATCATTGAGGATACGTTAACCCTCCGGAATCAGTATGCTCCCCAAGCAAGGATCGCTGTTCTGTCAAACGCGACCATGCTGCACAAACCTTCCGTTTTCGAGGCTCTGCTGAAAGTGGACGACAACATCCAGAAGCTAGACTCCGCCTTTCCCGAAACAATCCGGATGCTTGACTGTCCGGCCCGGAATTTCGACCTTCACGGGGTGGTGAACCAACTTAAAGCATTCAATGGAAGGGTGACCATCCAAACCATGTTTATCAGGGGGACCTGTAACGCCATTCCCTTCGATAATACTACAGAAGCTGAAATTGCCGAATGGATCGCCCTGCTGAAGGAAATCAGGCCGTCGATGGTGATGATCTATACCATTGCCAGGGATACCCCCATCGATACAATCGAAAAAATACCCCCCTGGCAACTGAATGATATTGCCCGGAAGGTGAAAGCAGAAGGTTTTAAGATTCAGGTATCGGGGTAATCAGCGGTGAACAAGATCGCCACCTGTTTCACTCCTGACTACCCACCGTTGACGACAACCTGACCCCTGAAACCAGAACAGGTTAGGGATGCCCTTGCTCCATTACAAGGCACGCGTCCAGGTGGTGGAACGGCCCAGCCATTTGATGCCGACTACATACCCTTTGAGGTATAAAATGTGGGGATCTTTATCCAGCCAGGCATAACAATCGTATGTCTTCCCATTGTCGGGATCATATATTCGTCCATCCTGCCACTGTTTCTCCTTTGAATTGTACTTTAATCCAGAAAGGATTTGCAAACCCAGTCTTGACCTGGACCTGAGATTCGGATCAGGATTGTTTGAATCCTTTTCCGGCTCTCCGTTCACATATTTCTCCGGATTAATATAAACTACGGTTCCGATAAACTTACCGTTTTCCTCCTTGATTTCAATCTTTGAAGTCTTTTTGTCATTCCACCAGACCCCGACAATAGATTGGGCATTCTGTGCAAAACCCTTAGCAACAAACACGAGAAGAAGGGAAATAATAACAATCTGTTTCATGTTTCATATCAGTTTTATTGGTGTATCAATTCATATACCCGTTTGAGTGAGGTACTAAAATAACGTTTTTGAAAATGAGAGATACGGAAGAAGAAAAATCCCTTCTCCTGAAAGAGAATTAATCCCGGATAAACAAAACCGGTTTCGATTTTTAGAATAAATGCGGTGGAAAAACGAAATATTAACCCTGTTTCCTGCTTACCAGCACAAAATCACGGTACGATTTGATCATGCTGAGTGTATGAGCCAGCAAGTTTTTGATCTCGGTCAGCGCTTTCAGCAACAGCATGGAATTTCGGACATTCACTTCTCTTTTTTTGATCAGGTTAATTTGTCCTTTTTCAATATCAGAAAGCACTTCAGATATTCTTGCCTTTTGTGCCGCCAGTTCATCCACGGCGTCAAACTTCTGTTCCCTCACGACATGCAGGGCAAAATTGAAAAATGTGTCAATTTCGCTTACCAGTAAACGAACCTCTCCGGTTTGCGAGGGAGAGAACGGGGCATGCTGGTTTTCCAGGTGTTCATTCAGGGGTGTCAGTACATAGTTCAGGGAATGGGCTATCTCACGTTGATAATCGATCACCTGTATATAAAAATAGCTTGAATCGATATCCATGCGTTTCATGGAGGAGATCGTCTGAATAATTTTATTTTTCTGTTTTTTGCTTTTTCTATTGAGTTCATTGTTCATCTGCATTGTCTCATGCATATGGGAGCGGTCTTCCCTGAGGAAACTTTCGAGGGCAAACGAAAAAATCTTATTGGAGGAGAGGATTGTTTTAACTACCTGCCGGCTGCATTTATCAATCCACTTTTCCTTTTCATCCTTTTCATTGATCAATTCTTCATCTTCCGCCAGTTTTCTGTTTTTACGCCTCAGTATAAGCTGGGAGCGTATCACGATTACTGCGATGGCAAGGATCAGGCCCGTATTAACCAGCACTCCGCCCACAATAATAATCCAGGCCATAAATGCGGAGACGGTAAAAGCTACCAAGGCGGTTATCAAAGTATTTCCCAAGGTGGAGAGGATCCCCGAGATACGGTAAACCGCGCTGTCTCTTCCCCAGGCCCGGTCTGCCAGGGAAGATCCCAGAATTACCATGAACACCACGTATGAAGTGGGCAATGGCAAATCCAGGGAAGTGGAAAAAGCTATGATGACACTGGCTACAAAAAGGGTCACCGATGCCCTGATTTTTTCAACCCCCAGCACCTGCTGGTCTTTGTTCGTATCCAGGGGTAAATGTTCAAACCTGGACTGTATGATCCGGTTGACCGGATTGGGGATCGCTCTTTTCACTCTCCTGTTCAGCACAATGGCACTTCGCGTGACCTGGCGGGCAAAAAGGATAGAAAAAAAGCGGTCTTCCCATTCATTTTTCCGAACGGGATTCAGGATTGCTTCCGGATCTCTTTCTCCCCTTTTCCGGGTGAACAACGCCACTGTCATGATCATCCCTACAATGATCAGGAGGACCGGGGGTGTGTCAATAATGTCCTCAGCCCAGTAATCCATCTGGAAATTCTCTGCCGTTCTGATACCTGAACCGATCCATGCCTCAAAAGATTCAAAACCGGAAATTGGAACCCCGATAAAGTTGACCATTTCGTTCGATGCAATGGACAGGGTAAGGCAAAATGTGCCGACCAGGATGATCAACTTCAAAATATCAATCCTGAACAACAGCTTCAAAATCCAGAAAACGACCGTCCAGACCAGAAAGCTGCCGGCCATGGCAGACCAGAAATTCTGTCTCGCCCATAAAAGGCAGGCTTCCGTCTTTCCCCCTATATTGACAAACACAGATCCTTCCCAACCTTTGATAAGGATCAGCCAGGAAACCACCGTGATCATGACAGCCCCGTACAAAGGCCCCCAGAATCTGAAATTTTTGCGGTACCTGAATGTAAAAAGCAACCTCACCAGGAACTGGACAAATGCTCCCAGAATGAGAGCCAGAATAACGGATCCAAAAATCCCGACTATGATCAGCAACACAGTTTTCGAATGGATGTATTTGGGAAGATCTAAAAATGAAAGTCCGGCACTTTTAATCTTAACCAGGGAAACAGCGACCGATGAACCCAGCAGCTCAGACAAAACCATGACAATGGTGGAAGAGGGAAAATCCATGGCCTTCAGAATATTCAGCAGGATGACATCGGTGACTATCATGGCGGTGAAAATGACCATGATATCGGCAAATGCAAACATTTCGGGCCTGAAGATGCCGTTTCTCACAATCATCAGCATCTCCTGGGAAAAGAATGCACCGGTAAAAAGACCGAGCCCCGCCACCAATAATACAAGCCAGGTGGGAGCAATTTTACTGCCCAGGGTTGAATGCAGGAAAATTACCGCATCGTTTCTGACCCGCCAGAAAAGGTTAAAAACGCCGAAAGATAAAAGAATGAATAATAAAACGAGATAATAACTGATCATCCTAAAGCTAAAATCTCTGTAAATGTAGGTAATTAGATATTTTATCCGCTTTTAACAATATTAAATAAACATTAATTGACTCAAACAAAAAGAGGGAATCCGGATAAGGAATAATTCTCTATTTTTGGATGATCAAGTAATAGATATGCAAACGTATTCTTCAAGACAGCTGGCATATATCATTTCAGCCATTCTGACCTTTCTGGCCGGGTTTTTCATGCTCTTGTGGTACTACATCGCAGCTTCTCCGGCCTGGATGCTGGTCTTCCTGGTCATTTTCATGACCACTGCCTTTGCCATTGTCCAGATGATCCTTCGCAAATACATCAGTGACAAAATAAAACCGGTTTATAAAACTATACTGGATCTGACTTCCGGAAAAAAACACAAAGAAGAAAAACCTGCCAAGAATGTGAATGTCCTGTCGGAAGTTAAAACTGATGTGGAAGAATGGGCCCGTTTGCAGACCGCAGAAATAGAACGGTTGAAAGAACTGGAACGATACCGGAAAGAGTTTGTGGGAAATGTCTCTCATGAGCTGAAAACCCCAATTTTTAACATACAGGGGTATGTGCTCACCCTGCTGGAAGGGGGAATTGACGATCCCAAAATCAATAAGCTTTACCTTCAGCGCACAGAAACCAGCATTAACCGGATGATCTCCATCGTGGAAGACCTGGAATCAATCACCAAGCTTGAATCGGGTGAGCTGAAGCTGAAATTTGAAAAATTCGATATTGTAAAGCTGGTGGAAGAGGTTTTCGATATGGAGCAGATGCTGGCTGATGAAAGGGAGATAACACTCGATTTCACGCGGCGGCCTGAACGGCCGGTCTATGTGAAAGCCGACAAAAAGCGGATCACAGAAGTGCTCACCAATCTGATAAACAACGGAATAAAATACAGCCGGAAAAAGGGCTTTGTAAAGATCGGCTTTTATGACCTGGAGGAGATCATCATGGTTGAAGTGAGCGACAACGGCATTGGAATGGAAAAGAAAGATCTTCCCAGGGTTTTTGAAAGGTTTTACAGGGTGGATAAATCCCGATCCCGCGAACAGGGAGGAACAGGACTGGGCCTTTCGATCGTCAAACACATCATTGAAGCACATAATCAGTCAATCAATGTCAAAAGTGCACCGGATGAAGGAACCACCTTCACCTTTACGCTGGAAAGAACCAGGTAGCCTGAAACCCGTATAGCGTTCAACGGTAAATTTTGCCTGGTAAACAAAACCCTTTATTTTTGTAATGAATTTAATTCTTAAGGAGATGAGCGAAGACAAATTAAAGATTCTGCTGGTTGACGATGAAGAGGACATCCTGGAATTTATCAGTTATAATCTTCAGAAGGAGGGATTTACCGTGTATACAGCCACCAACGGGAAAGAGGCAGTTAAGGTCGCTGAAAAAACACAGCCTCAGCTGATTCTGCTTGACCTGATGATGCCGGAAATGGACGGGATAGCCACCTGTGAGGAGATCCGTAAAATCCCTGTTTTGCAGAATACCCTGGTTGTATTCCTCTCTGCCCGCGGGGAAGACTATTCCCAGATCGCCGGGTTTGAAGCCGGTGCAGATGATTACATCACCAAGCCCATCCGCCCCAAAGTATTGGTAAGCCGGGTCAAAGCCCTGCTGAAAAGGCTGACTCCCGCCTTGGTGGAATCGGAAGAGGTCGTTTCAGAGAATACGGTGTCAATCGGAAACCTGGTCATCGACAAAGAGAGATATCTCGTGAGAATGGGAAATGAAGAGATGGTTTTACCGAGGAAAGAGTTCGAATTGTTATCGCTGCTGGTTTCCAAGCCGGGGAAAGTCTTCACAAGGGAAGAGATCTATTTCTCTGTCTGGGGCGAGAATGTGGTTGTCGGAGACCGCACCATTGATGTACATATCCGGAAATTGCGTGAAAAAATCGGTAACGACCATATCCGCACATTGAAGGGCATCGGATACAAATTCAAGGAATAAGCAAGGTTACCGGTATTTTACAGGGCTTTGCGCAAACGGGCCACGGGGATGTCCAGCTGTTCCCGGTATTTGGCTACCGTACGCCGGGCAATGTTGTATGTTTTCTCCTTAAGGATCTCGGTCAGCCTTTCATCCGTCAGCGGATGATGTTTGTCTTCATTCTCAATGCAATCTTTCAGTATTTTTTTGATTTCCCTGGTTGAAACCTCCTCCCCGCTCTCCTTTTGCATCGCTTCCGAAAAGAAATATTTCAGGGGAAGAATCCCAAAATGAGTTTGAATGTATTTGCTGTTGGAAACCCTGGAAATGGTAGAAATATCAAGTCCCGTCCGTTCAGATATATCCTTGAGGATCATAGGCCTTAGCTTCGTTTCATCTCCTTCCATAAAATACTCTTTCTGAAAATCGACGATTTCGGACATGGTGGAGAGCAGGGTATGCTGCCGCTGTTTCAGGGCATCTATGAACCAACGTGCCGAATCAAGCTTTTGTTTGACAAACAAAGCTGCTTCCCGGTTGTTTTTGTTATGGACCACTTTATTGCTTGCCAGCGACCGAAGCATGCTGAGATAGGATTCGTTAATCCGCAGTTCGGGCATGTTTTTCTGATTGAGCGTTAACTGCAGCTCCCCGTCCACATTATCCAGGATAAAGTCGGGAACAATGGGCATACTGGTACTTTGCATCGGGTTGCTGTAAGAGCTTCCCGGTTTGGGATTCAGTTTCAGAATCAGATCGACAGCCTGCTTCAACTCCTCCTCATCCACATCCAGCCGGCGGGCAATCTTATCATAATGCTTTTTGGTAAACTCCTCAAAATGATCGGTGATGATGGCTATAGCCAGTTTCTGGTGCACACTATGACGTCGTTTCAGCTGGAGCAGAAGGCTCTCCTGCAAATCCCTGGCCCCTACTCCTGGAGGATCAAACTCCTGGATGACAGACAGTATCTTTTCCAATTCCTGTTCGCTGACATCAAGGTTCAGATGGAAGGCCAGGTCGTCACTGATAGAAAGCAGATCCCGGCGCAAATAACCATCCTCATCGATATTCCCGATGATATATTCAGCCAGCATTTTCTGTTGATCATTAAAATCATCCATGCCCGCCTGCTCAAGTAAGAATTCATGAAATGTGTCGCCAACCGAAAAAGGGATATCGATCTGTTTGTCGTCGGGAGAATAGTTGTTGGTCTGAAGACGGTAATTGGGAACCTCATCCTCGGACATGTAATCTTCGACCGAAAACTCTTCGTTGTCCTTGTCCTCTTCCGATTTCAGCTCAGGAGTCTCTGATTCCTCTTCGCCGAATGAAGATTCATCTTCCATTTCCAGCACCGGATTTTCTTCCAGCTCCTTTTTGATGCGTTGTTCCAGTTGCAGCGCAGGAATCTCCAGCAGCTTGATAACCTGTATCTGCTGCGGAGAGAGTTTCTGTAGAAGCTTTTGCTGTAACGATAATTTTTGTTTCATTCCGCTGCCAGTGGATATACTCCAAATTTAGCATTTTTTCCTTAAAGAATGAAACAGAAGCAATTTATGCCGGTCAAAATTCCGCATTTTTTGGGGTCCTTGGGAATGCGATCACGTCCCTGATATTGCCCATTCCGGTGACAAAAAGGATAAAACGTTCGAATCCCAATCCGAACCCGCTGTGTGGAACGCTGCCATAACGACGCGTATCGAGATACCACCACATCTCTTCTACCGGAACATGCATTTCCCGCATCCGGTTGACCAGTTTATCGTAATCTTCCTCTCTCTGGGAACCGCCGATGATCTCCCCGATTTGGGGGAACAGTACATCCATGGCAGCGACAGTTTTCCCATCATCGTTCTGCTTCATATAAAAAGCTTTGATATCCCTTGGATAATTGATCAGGATAACCGGCTTCCGGAAGTGTTTTTCCACCAGATAGCGTTCATGTTCACTCTGCAGGTCAACGCCCCACTCCACCGGGAACTGAAATTTCTTTTTCTTGTAATGGTTTGAATTTTTCAGGATATCGATGGCCTCGGTATAGGTAAGGCGTACGAAATCATTCTCAGCCACGAACTTCAGTTTTTCGACAAGATCCATGGATTGCTGATCCTGGGGTTTGCCCTTTTCCTCTTCTTTGAGCCGGTTAGCCAGGAACTGCAGATCTTCGGAACAGTTTTCCAAAGCGTACCTGATCAACGACTTCAGGAAATCTTCTGCCAGGTCCATATTGTCTTTCAGGTCATAAAAGGCCATTTCCGGCTCAATCATCCAGAATTCAGCCAGATGACGGGTAGTGTTGGAATTCTCAGCCCTGAAAGTAGGTCCGAAAGTATAAATTTCACCCAGGGCCGTAGCACCAAGTTCCCCTTCCAGTTGTCCCGAAACCGTAAGGTTGGTTGGCCGTCCGAAAAAGTCGGCTGAAAAATCCACCTTGCCCTCTTCGTTTAAAGGGGGATTCTGGGCATCCAGCGTGGTCACCCGGAACATCTGCCCGGCACCTTCGGCATCCGAAGCGGTGATAATCGGGGTATGCAGGTAATAGAATCCATGACGGTTGAAATATTCATGAATGGCAAAAGCCATGGCATGACGGATGCGGAATACCGCTCCGAAAGTATGGGTGCGGAAACGGAGGTGCGCATTTTCGCGGAGAAACTCCAGGGAATGCTTTTTGGGCTGGATGGGGAATTTATCCGGATCGGCAGCCCCCAGCAGCTCAATTTCAGCAGCGATAAGTTCGACCTGCTGGCCACTCCCGGAAGAGGGTGTCAGCCGACCTTTTACTGAAAGTGCAGCACCGGTATTGATCTCTTTCATCAATGCCTCGTCGAAATGATCCACTTCGGCTACTACCTGCAAATTCTGGATGGTCGATCCGTCGTTCAGGGCGATGAAATTAACGTTCTTGCTGCCCCGTTTGGTCCGCACCCATCCTTTAACCAGCACATCCCCGCCGGTTTCCTGGCTCTTCAAAATCTCCTTGATCTTACTCCGTTTCATTCTCTCTTTTCTCCTACAATCCACTTTATACGATTACCGTGTTCCAGCCGTAAATGTCCGGCTCATCCCCATATTGTATGGCCCTTAACTTATTATATAAACGGGTGCTCCACACTCCTGGTTCGGTTCCGTAAAGAAATTCGCGGTCTTCATCGGCATCGTAAATTCGCTTGACCGGCGAAATTACCGCAGCCGTACCACAAGCACCTATTTCTTCAAACGAAGCCAGCTCTTCATATGGAACTTTGCGCCTTTCCACCTTCATTCCAAGCTCTTCAGCCAAGGTCATCAGGCTTTTATTGGTTATGGAGGGAAGAATCGATTCCGATTCCGGGGTAATGTACGTGCTGTTTTTCACCGCAAAGAAATTGGCAGGACCACACTCGTCAATATATTTTTTCTCCCTGCTGTCAAGGTACAAAACAGCTGAATAACCCCCTTTTTTGGCTTTATAGCCTGCAACCATGCTGGCAGCATAATTTCCCCCCACTTTGTATTTTCCAGTCCCCTGCGGAGCAGCCCGGTCGTAATGACGCAAGATGATCAGATCGGTGGGTTTGAATCCTTCCTTGAAGTAAGGACCAACCGGCATAACAAATACAATGAAAAGATATTCACTGGCAGGCTTGACCCCGATCTCAGCCCCTGAACCGATCAGGAGCGGACGAATGTACAGGGAGGCTCCGGATTCATAAGGGGGAATATAGGATTTGTTCAGCTCCACCACCATCCGTACGGCCTTTTCAAACAGTTCGACCGGCAGTTTTTCCATCATTATCCCCTCACAGGAACTCTCCATACGCAGGGCATTGTCCCTCATCCTGAAAATCCTGATTTTCCCGTCTTTCCCCATGAAAGCCTTCAAACCTTCAAAAGCCTCCTGACCATAATGCAGGGCTGTGGCACCCATGTGCAGGTTAATGTATTCCGATGAACTGACCTCCAGTTCACCCCATTTGCCATCCCGGAAATAACACCGAACATTGTAGTCGGTTTTCCGGTAACCAAATCCAAGGTCTTTCCAATCTATATTTTCCATGATAACTGTATTACATATATGGCTCAGCACCAATTCTGACTTCAAAATAACACAAAATTGAGCTATCTTTTCAATAAAAAGACTGCCTGTCGCTTTAACAGGCGATATTTAGGGAATTGTTAAACTTAAATGAAGATTCGCCCTGCCGGTTACCTGATTTTAAAATGCCGAAAACTGGTTAGCGCCTTTTAATCCGGAAGTAGGTTTTGCTGAAAAAGAGAATGGCGGAAACGATCAGTACGGTGGCAATCAACCACTGGGGAACCACCACCAGTTTTAAAAAATAGTTGGCCACCAGCAGAACCAGAATTACCACAAAAAAATTGTAGATGTAAATTAATATTTTCATGTTCCTTAAATATTTGAATGGGTAAAATTAGCATTTCCGGGTAAAATCTCCACAATCCGGTCGCAGCAGCAAAAAATTCAAAAATATGAACCAGCCGGCCATAATTAAAATTCAATTTGTATTTTTAGCACAGGTAAAACAAAATAACTTATCAACTATGGAACGGAGGAATTTTCTGAAAAGTTCAGCTTTGGGAGCATTGTCAGTAAGCGGGGTAGCCACCGCATTTTCCGGTTTGGCCGGCGAATCGGCCGTCTCAAATTCGACACAGTTCAAACTCAAATACGCCCCTTCTTTCGGCATGTTCAAAGAGCTTGCCGGGAACGACCTCATCGATCAGATCCGGTTTATCCACGACCAGGGCTTCAGGGCTATCTTTGACAACTCACTGATGAGCAAGGAGCCGGAAATACAGGAAAAGATCGCCAATGAACTGGCCCGCTTGGGAATGGATCTGGGTCCGTTTGTCGTCTATGCCGATTTCAGTGTCAAATCGATGGTGACCCGCGACCCGGCCATTATGGAGATGCTTCGCGGAAAGATGAAGGAAGCCCTTGCAGTTCAGAAAAGGACCAATGCCAAAACAGCACTGGTCGTTCCGGGAAGATACGATGAAAAACTGGCCTGGGACTATCAGACGGCTAATGTGATTGATTCCATGCGGATGTGCTGTGATATTACCGGACCGTCAGGACTGACCCTGGTCATGGAACCCCTGAATGCCCATAGCGACCATCCGGGCCTTTTCCTGACCACCATGCCGCAGGCCTATATGATCTGCAAAGCGGTAAACCATCCTTGTTGCAGGATCGTCGATGATATGTACCATCAGCAGATTACAGAAGGAAATCTGATCCCCAATATAGATATGTCCTGGGAATATATCGGTGCATTCCATATAGGCGATAATCCTGGAAGAAAAGAACCAACCACCGGAGAGATCAACTACCTGAACATCTTCCGTCATATCCACGAAAAAGGATATAACGGGGTTTTGTGTATGGAACATGGAAAAAGCAAACCCGAAAAAGAAGGGGAACTGGCTGTTATTGAGGCTTACCGGAAAATGGACGCTTTCTGATGGTGCCCCGGGTTAAAATCATTGCGGAATTGTCCGGACCTGCGTAATTGTCCCTTCAGAATTCTTTTTTTGTTGAAGTTCCCTGTATTGCCCGGGAGTCATGTTCTGTACCGTACGAAAAGCACGTATGAAGCTGTTAAGGGAACCAAATCCGCAACTTTCGGCGATGGTTTCCAGTGTATATTTGTTGGAACCGGTATCTTCCAACATTTTAGCCGCTTCTTCCACCCTGAAACGGTTGACGAACATGGAAAAATTCATTCCATAATACTGGTTGATGAAATTGGAAATGTAAGTCCGGTTGGTATTTAATTCTGCAGCTACATCCCAAATGGAGAGATCCGGGTTGATATGCAATCTCCTCACTTCAAACAAGTCTTTTACTTTCAAATTCAACTCAGGTGACTGCCAGTTCTCACGTTCCGAGGGAGCAGGAGCAATGACCTCTTCAGCTGTATTGGCATTGATGACCTGGTATTGGGCAAAGCCCAAAAAACCGATAAGGAATATGGCTATCGAAGAAAGCAGCCCGGGAATCAGCAATATGGAGGGGTAACTTTGATAAATCTCCATTCCCAACGCAACAAAAACCAGACAGATAACCACCGTGAAAATATAGGTGAAATACATAATGGTGCCCCAATTGCGATCCTTTTCATCTAAATTGGAATAGTAATTGGAGATGCTTTCCTTGTGTCGCATCATCAGTCGTGACGATATAACCAGGTAGTAGACGACCTGGACAAAGAAAATCAACCGGGTAAGCATATATACAAAGGAAAGGGGATTATCCGGAAAAGAGATCCTGCTATGCATATGATCATAATAGAACTGGTCAATATTGATCCGGTCAAATAAATGATAGTAAGAATTCATGGCAAACAAAGTTAAACCAGCCAGCACAGCCGGAATATAATGACAATAATAACTTCGCTGCCACCTGGCATCCACGGTCATCAGCCGTATAAACTGGTAAAATAGGGGAAAAATAAGAAGGATTGAAATCAAAGTAAGCGGACTCAGAAAAAAGAAGAGCTTAAAATTACCCATATAATAAAATCCGGTTGCCAGGTGAAAAATAGCGGAATTCAGCATGAAAAAACTGAGGAAAAACCTGGCCTTGTTCCTGAACTTGCCGGATAACAGAAATACCAGCGCCCAGTTGAGACTGGAAAGAATAGGTGCAAGTATGGCAATTGCCTGAATCATAATTGTTTAAACAAACATTTAAAAAATTCCAAAAATACAAATTTACGAAATGGTGAAGGTATTTATCTTTTTTCAGGTTTCAATCGATGACATACCTCTATTTTTGTGCATCAAAATTGTAGCTTATACAAAAAACTGAATATTCTGTACGGACGAAGACAAAATTACCGGATCAGAATCCCAGGTTCCCTTTTTCATTGTACCCTTAATTGTTGACCAATCACTTAAACTGGGCTCTCGAGAGAGCCTTTTTTTTCATGAGACGGATACCTCCCCTGAACGCCTATCTCCACGCTTTTTATCGGACACCCTCCATTCAAAAAGCAAATACCCACCGGATCCCTTTTCGGAAAGCCATACCTTACCGGAAAATTAACTGAATGTAAAAAATACTAAACATGTAACACATTGAATACCAACCTGTTTAATAACCTGATTTCCGGACTGACCATTAATGCACAATTTTTATCAACCAATGAGAACATCAGATAAAACTATCTCTATTTTTGATTCACTTTTCAGATAACATAAAAGGTTACCATCAGTTGCATCATAATTTCAGATGATCAAACGAGAAAATGAATTTTAAAGCAAATGAGGTATCAGCCACCTTGACAGATGGCAACCTCCCGGATAGCTCCTCGCCTGAGGAGCCTGGCGGTAAAAAAAACTGCCTTGCAGAATGGGAAAATCTCCCGTTCTTATGTTTAGAAAACGAACGAACCAATGCATTCCGTCTTCAATATTATCCTTCTGTCAGTCTTTCATCCTGGGAAGACTGGAAGTGGCAGATCAGAAACTCCATCACCACGCCCGGACAGTTGGAACGTTTTATATTCCCGGACCAGGAAGAAAAAGAGGCATTGACAAACCTGCAGGGGAGGCTGCCCCTGCGTATTACTCCTTACTATCTCTCCCTCCTGGTGGAGGGAGGAAAGGAAAATCCCATCCGGAAGATGGTGGTTCCGACCTTGGGAGAATTACTGATTTCACCCGAAGAGATGGCCGACTCGCTGAATGAAATGGGTTCATCCCCCGTCCCCGGGCTGGTTCACCGTTATCCCGACAGGGTTTTATTCCTGGTCACACAGTATTGTTCTACATACTGCCGCTATTGCACCCGTTCGCACAGCGTGGGTAAACTCTCCCATTCTTCGGTTGCCCAATGGGACATTGCCATTGATTATATTGCCTCCCATCCTGAAATCAGGGATGTCTTGATCAGCGGAGGTGATCCGCTGACACTCCCCGACCACAGACTGGAATACCTGCTTTCCAGACTTTCCCGGATCCCTCATGTGGAAATCATCCGGATAGGTACGAAAGTGCCGGTGGTTCTTCCTCAAAGGATCACACCGGAACTGGTTTCCATGTTCAGGAAATACCATCCTATCTGGATGAGCATCCATTTCAGCCATCCTGATGAAGTAACCCCTGAAACTGCTGCAGCCTGCGAAAGATTGTGCGACGCCGGGATTCCCCTTGGCAGTCAGACCGTTTTGCTCAACGGCATCAATGACAACCCTGCCGTGATGAAAGACCTTTTTCATAAACTGCTGAAAATCAGGGTCCAGCCTTACTATCTTTATCAGTGCGACCTGGTACCGGGATCGCGGCATTTTAGGACCAGTCTGTCGAAGGGACTGGAGATCATGAAAAGCCTGAGAGGCTATACTTCGGGTTATGCCAACCCCTACTATGTAATTGATGCTCCCGGAGGAGGAGGCAAAATTCCCCTGCTTCCCGACTACATTGTTAAAACCGGTAAAGAGGGAGTGACCCTCCACAATTACCTGGGCAAAACTTACTTTTACCCCGATATTTAAAAGGCAGAAATGACCATCGGAATCTGTTTTGACCTCCGTTCATGGTATATTGAGCGGGGGTATTCACAGGAGGATACGGCTGAGTTCGACAAGGAAGAGACCATCGAAGGAATCGAAAAAGCCCTTTCAGAGCTTGGTTTCCAGACGGTTAGGATTGGGAATGTTTTCCAATTGGTGGAGTCCCTGGCAAAAGGGGAAAGATGGGATCTGGTTTTCAACATCAGCGAAGGGCTCTATGGCCCTTCGCGCGAATCGGTGGTGCCGGCGCTTCTTGACCAGTACCGGATCCCTTATGTTTTCAGTAATGCAGAGGTGCTGGGCATCTCACTGAATAAACAGATGGCTAAGCAGGTTGTGGCCTCTTCAGGTGTTCCGGTTGCCGCAGGATGGATTATCCACCATACCGACGAGCTGAAGAATGTTCCGTCTGAATTTCCGCTGTTTGTTAAACCGCTGTATGAAGGTACCGGAAAAGGGATCACCGGAAAAAGCATGGTGCTGAATTTTGAAGAACTCTGGGAAGCGGTTGGCTATGTGCATCGAAACAACCGGCAGCCAGCCCTTGTGGAAGAGTATCTGCCGGGCAGGGAATTTACGGTGGGAGTGACCGGGAGTGGTAGTTCCACCAGGGTGGTAGGAGCAATGGAGATTTTCAGCCGGGGATCGGTCTATTCGCTGGAAGTAAAGGAAAATTATGAAGAAATGGCTCATTATGAACCGCTGGATGACTATATGATGAACTTATGTTCCCTATCAGCGCAAAAAGCATGGAAAGCTCTGGGTGGTGTGGACGGGGGAAGGATCAACCTGCGGTTCAGCAAACAGGGGAAACTCTGTTTCATTGAAGCCAATCCGCTGGCAGGTCTCAATCCATTTCATTCCGATCTGCCCTGGCTGGCCCGTATGAACCAGATCGGCTACACGCAACTGATCGGGATGATCATGGAAGCAGCCCTTACCCGGTTAAACCTCAAAGTATGAACAACCTTCCCATTGCCGTCCTTTACAACGAACCGGTTTCAGGCAGCGGTGCCGATGACTGGGACGTGCTGGATGAGGTGAATCTCGTTGAAGATGCACTGAAGGAACTGGGGATACCTTGCCGGCGGCTGGCGATCAATACCGCATTCATGACCCAGATCCGGGAATTGGCAGCCACAGGAATCCGGGGAGTGTTCAACCTGGTGGAAGCCATTGACAACAAGGGTGAACTCAACTATTTCATACCGGCCCTGCTCAATCTGCATGGAATAGCATACAGCGGAAATCCGCTCGAAGCATTGTTCATCACCACCAGCAAACGGTTGACACACCAGATGCTGGATCTTCACGGTATCTCTGTACCCGCTTCTTTCAAACCCACGGAATGGAAAAACCTGGTGCCCGGCCGGAAATATATTCTTAAACCGGTCTGGGAAGAGGGATCCGCCGGCATTACCGCCGATTCGGTTTTTACATTCGACGGGAAAATACCCGGCTTTTTGCTGGAAGCTGCCGATTCACACTGGCAAATTGAAGAGTTCATTGAAGGCAGGGAATTTAATATCAGTATATTACAGGGAGAAAACGGTCCGGAAGTTCTTCCCCTGGCTGAAATTGTATTTATAGACTTCGCACCCGCCCGGCCGAGGATCGTGGATTACCATGCAAAATGGAGTCCGGGAAGTTTTGAATATGAGCATACCGTGCGCATCTTTCCGGAGCTCTCCGGTCAGCCCCGACTCAGGGAAGATCTCTGCAAGGCCGCAATGGACACATGGATTTGCCTGGGATTGAAAGGATATGCAAGGATCGACATGCGGGTGGATGAAAGCGGGAAAGTCAATGTGCTGGAAGCCAATGCCAACCCCTGCATTTCTCCCGACAGCGGATTCATTGCCGCTGCAGAAAAGGCCGGATACACTCCTGCCTGCGTGGTCCGGAGAATTTTGAACGATATGAACAATACCCGCCAGCATGGAAATTTCTGAATATATTTCCGGTTCCGATAAGACACCCTTCAGAAAATTGCTCGAAGAGTCGGGTTTCTTTTACCCCTTCGAGGTGGAAGTGGTCATGGAACTGATGGATGAAACCCTCCTCAAAGGAAGTCCGGCCAGCGGATATTACTGGCTGAAACTGGAAGAGAACGGGAAATTGGCCGGATTTGTCAATTTCGGACCCAATCCCTGTTCCATACACTCCTGGGATCTTTACTGGCTTGCTGTGACCCCGGACAGAAAAGGACAGGGTCTGGGGACTCTCCTGCTAAACCTGACTGAAGAAAAGGTGAAACAAATGGGAGGGAGAATACTTTGGGTGGAAACTTCAGGAAGAGCCTTGTACAAACCGACTGTTGATTTCTACCACCACAGGAAATATACCCTGGCAGCTACCCTGGAAGAATTTTACGGACCGGGTGATCCGAAGCTCATTTTCACAAAAAGACTCCGGTAGCAAAAAGTCAGCGCTTCATAATACCGAAGCAGATGATTTTCAGGATCACATCCACACTGCGCTCCAGGTTCATGTTCCCGTATGTTCCTGCCGAAAGAGGCATCTCCAGCCCCTTAATGGCCATGGTGATTCCTATTGCCGCCAGGTTGAAATCATAAATCTCAAATTCATTCTTACGGACTCCTTCAATCAGGATCCGCTTGATCAGCCTGATTTCATCCTGTTCATACCGGTTTTTGATGTCATCGATAAAACCGATGGCCGTCACATCATTTTCCAGGGCATTATAAAAATTGGCCAGATTCCTGAAAGTATTGATTTTGGTAAGCATGTAATCCCTCAGTTTATCAATGGGATCGGTATTGCGGTTCACCACCTTGTCCAGCTCCCTCGCCAACACTTCAACCTCCTTCATGATCACTGCCTGAAAAAGATCTTCCTTGCTTTTAAAATAATAGTATAACGAGCTCTTGCCTTTGCGGACGGCGTTGGCAATATCGTCGAGCGTAGTTTTCTTGTAGCCGTATTTACTGAAAATCTCTTGGGCAATCTTCAGAATGATCTCCCTGTTGAGATCTTTTTTTGAACCGTTATCTCCTGCAGTATCCATAAAGTTCCGCGTTATCTTTACTATGTAATGCAAATATAATTTAATTTCAGAACTTTTTAACGGTTTGACCGAAAGTCATTAAATCGTTGCTAATAAAAAGTCTAATTGCCTCTTCTCCAGATTTGTACGCCATATTTTTATTTTGACCGCATCTCCCAGCTGGAATATTCTGCCGGTATGGCGCCCCCTGATCAGGTAATTCTTCTCATCGAAAATGTAAAAATCATCATCCAGCTGACCGATAGGGATCATCCCTTCTATTTTATTCTCCAGTTCCACATACAGCCCCCAGTCAGTAACTCCCGATATCACTCCCTGGTAAGTCTCTCCCACATGTTCCTGCATGAATTCCACCTGTTTGTATTTGACGGAAGCGCGCTCGGCATTCGCGGCACGGGTCTCCATATCGGAAGCGTGTTTGCACATCTCTTCATATTCATTGGCATTGACAGTCCGGCCCCCTTCCAGGTATTTCTCCAGCAACCGGTGGACCATCATGTCGGGATAACGGCGAATCGGAGAGGTAAAATGGGTGTAATATTCAAAAGCCAAACCATAATGACCGATATTACGTGTGGAGTATTCGGCTTTGGCCATTGCCCTAATGGCCAGTGATTCCACCACATTCTGTTCTTTTTTCCCCTTCACGTTGGATAACAGGTTATTCATCGATTCGGCCACACTCTTCGGTGTAACCAATTGTATCCCCAAACCAAACTTATGAATGAAATTATTGAAGTTTTCCAGCTTATCGGGATCGGGGCGGTCGTGAACCCGATAGACGAAAGTCCTGGAAACCTTGCGTTCATCGGTTTTACCAATCCGTTCAGCCACTTTCCGGTTTGCCAGAAGCATAAACTCTTCGATCAGCCTGTTGGAGTCTTTAGCTTCCTTGAAATATACCGCCAGCGGTTTCCCGGCCTCATCAATTCTGAACTTGATTTCTGCCCTGTCGAAAGCGATTGCCCCGCCTCTGAACCTCCTTTCCCTGAGCCGGACAGCCAGGCTGTTGAGCTGAAGCAACTCGGTGGCCAGTTCCCCGTTTCCCGATTCGATGATTTCCTGCGCTTCCTCATAGGAAAATCTCCTGTCGGAATTAATCAAGGTTTTCCCGAACCACTCCTTTTTCACCTCACCCTCTTCATTCAGTTCAAAAACGGCAGAAAAGCAGAGTTTATCCTCATGGGGACGCAATGAGCAAACCCCGTTCGACAACTTTTCGGGAAGCATCGGCACTACCCTGTCGACCAGATATACCGAAGTCCCCCGCTGAAAAGCCTCCTCATCCAGCAGGGTGTTGGAATGAACATACCAGGTAACATCGGCAATATGGACCCCCACTTCCCAGTTCCCGTTTTCCAGCCGTTGCAGGGACAAAGCATCATCAAAATCCTTCGCATCCTCCGGGTCAATGGTAAAGGTCGGAACATTCCTGAAATCACGCCGCAATGAATATTCCCGTACCGGAATTTCAACAGATATCTTCTCGGCAGCTTTTTCCACTTTCTCCGGGAATTTGCAGGGAAGTTCAAATTCGGCCAGAATGGCATGCATTTCTGTTTCATGAACACCAGCATCTCCTAACACCTCCGTGATTCGTCCCACGGGATTTTTCGTCTGTGCAGGCCATTCCAAGATTTCTGCCACGGCTTTCTGTCCGTTTTTCGCCCCATTCAGGTAATCAGCCGGAATAAAAATATCAAAACTCGACTTTCCGGCTGGGATTAAAAACGCATAACTCCTGGTCAGTTCCACCGTTCCCACAAAACTTTTTTTGGCACGCTCCAGTACCTCCACCACTTCACCCTCAGGTTCATGACCCTTACGACGGGCAAAAAGATGAACCTTAACCTTGTCGCCGGTCAGGGCATGCAAGAGATTGCGCTCTGAAACGTAAACCGGGGTTTCAGCTTCATCACTGAGTACATAAGCATATCCCGACGACTGCATATCCACGATCCCCGTTACCATACCCCCGCGGCTCCTTAACCGGTATTTCCCCCTGCTGATCTGTTCCAAATAACCGCTTTCATGAAGCTCCTCCAGAACCACGCTTACCAGTTTTCTGGATTCGTCATCCCGGATGTCCAGTGAGGAAGAGATTTGCCTGTAGTTCACGGTCCTGGCCGGATCGTCGTACATGACCGACAATATGGCCGATTTCAGGTTCTTCTTGTTGAAAGTCGCTAATTGCCGTTTCTTATCTTTTTTCTTGTTTTTACCCATTGTATCAAATTTGGCATGAAAGTATAAAAGCCCGTGGTGAAATAAAAGGTTTTATCAGCAAATTTCATGGTAAAGGAATTTGTATGTTTGCATTCAGGATTTTCATCATTATCCGGAGAAAAAATAATGAAAAATCGGACCCTAAATAAGGCTGTTCAGAACGGTTTTCTGCTATTGATCCTGTTGCTTCCGGGAGTATTGGTCTTCAACCGATGCGCCAACCAGGGAATGCCCACAGGCGGACCGAAAGATTCCATTCCCCCCGTCCTGGTGGAAACCTCTCCCGCATTCAGATCCCTTGATTTCAAAGGCAAAGAGGTCAGAATCACCTTCGATGAATATATTGTCCCCGACGCAGTTTCTGAAGAGCTGATCGTATCGCCTCCGTTGTCTAAGCGGCCCAATATCCGCACCAAATCAAAATCGCTGATTGTGGCTTTTAATGAAGAACTTAAGCCGGATGTGACCTACTCCATGGATTTCAAAAATTCAATTGTGGATAACAATGAGAGAAATCCGTTTCTGGGATTGCGTTTGCTCTTCAGCACTGGATCCAGGCTGGACACCCTGAGAATTGCCGGTGTCGTAAAAGATGCCCAAACGCTGGAACCGAAGGAAAAGATCAGTGTGGCGCTTTACAGTAACCTGAACGATACGGCTGTCACGCATTCCAAGCCTGATTACATCGCAAAGACCGATAGCCGGGGCATTTACCTCTTCGATAATGTGAAACCTGGGAAATACAACCTGTTTGCACTGAACGATGCCAATAATAACTTTCTGTACGATCCCGGAGCTGAGGAGTTTGCATTTTGTGATTCAGTGATCGTCCCGTCGGCCGAATACAAGGCAAATCCCGACACCCTGGTTTTCGGAGCCGATTCCATGCTGATCGCAGGACATACGGTTTTCAAACCTGATCCGGTATATCTGCGCACCTTTACGGAGGACTTTTTCGAACAATATATCGACAAATCTATCCGGGAAACAAGGTACAAATGCATTTTCTCGTTCGGAGAGCCGGTGAAGGATACCCTCCGCATCAGGTTGCTTAACAGGGAAGCTGATCATTGGTACCTGCTGGAGCATAATCCAGAAATGGATTCACTCACTGTGTGGCTGACCGACAGCCTGGTTGCCCGCTACGATACCCTGAAACTTGAACTTGCTTATACCCAGCTTGACTCCCTGAAAAATAAATACATCAAGCTCGATACACTTCATTTGGTTTATGCCGAAAAGGAAAAACAGGAACCACGGAAAAAGAAAAAGGATGAAATTCCGGAAGTGGTGCAGTTCAACCTGGCCAGTAACCTGAAGTCATCCGGATTTAACCTCAACAGCCCGATACTGATTACCTCCCCTGAACCGGTGAAAAGCTTTGCTTTTTCCGGGATCCGGCTTACATTGGCCGCCGACACCACTAGAAAACCACTTGGTTTTACCATTAAGGAGGATACCACGGAGTGGAGAACCTATCGGCTCGATTACAAATGGGAGCCGGATACGGAGTATCTGTTTGAAATTGATTCTGCCGCATGCGTAAACATCTTCGGAATTACCAGCCGGAAATTCAAACAGCAGTTCACCACGCAAAAAGAGGACCATTACGGCCGAATCATCCTGAACCTGGGGTCCGTGGATTCTAACCTCCTAGTCCAGCTTTTAAATAACAGTAAGGAGGAAAAAGTCCTGAAAACCCTGACTGCCGACAAAAACGGAAAAGTGATTTTTGACTTTCTGGATCCGGAAAAATATAAAATCAGGATTATCTTCGACCGTAACCGCAACGGAAAATGGGATACCGGAAATTACAGCATCAGGCTGCAGCCTGAAAGAGTGGCTTATCTTCCGGAAATTATCAAGGTCCGGTCCAACTGGGACAAACAGATTGAATGGGACCTGAAGCCCGATCCGACCTTCCGGAAGAACCTGATCGACAAGGAAGAGGAGGAACTCCGGCTTAAAAAGTTAAAGGAACAGCAACAAAAGGATAAGAAAAAGGAAAGGGAATCTCCGGATGATTCCTATGAACAGCAGTTCGGCAATCCCGGAAATTTCTGAAGTAAGCCGGAAGGATTACTTCCGGTTATGAAAATTGAAGGGAATTGGTTAAGTTTGAAAATTAAAACCGTAATAAAATGGCTAGTATCCGATTTCTGAAAAAAGATATTGACTACCTGATGTCACTGGTACTGGAAGACTGTGTATTTGTCATGGAAAACCATCCGGATTCGGACAGGGAAAAAATCATGAGCATTGCCCAGCAGGTCATTCTCAAACACCATGAATTGCGCAAGCAGGTGAATCACCCGGACTGGAAAGACAACCGGGTGCTGGTCAGGAAGTATTTCAAGAAAGTGATTGAAAACCTGTATGCCATGGCCGACAAATCCCTGGATCAGTTGTCGGAGGCTGTCAGAAAGGTCTGACGGGGAGGTTGCACACCACTTCCCGCATTACAGATACTTAGAAAAATATTCCCGGAGATTAAATTAATTGGTCATAAAGAACAGAGAGATGGATTACGGAACAGGAAAGAAAAAACATATGCTGGGGGATACCGAAAAAGACAGGAAAAATAACCTGATTGTACTGACACTGGTGATTGTATTGGCGGTTCTTTCCTTTTTATATTTTTCACAAAGAAAAAACAACCAGTTTATCGTCAGGATGATCACGGCCCAGAAAGATTCCATCCAGGTGGAACTGAACCATATCATAGCCGGATATGATTCGCTGAAAGTGGAAAACGACACGCTGACAGCCCAAATGGGGATAGCTCAGACCCGTGTGAAAGATCTCCTGGAGGAGGTGGCCACAACCAAAAAACTCAGTCTGGAGAAAATCAGCCGTTACCAGAAAGAAGTAACCACCCTGCGTGACATAATGCGGAATTATATAGTTCAGATTGACTCGTTAAACCGGAAGAATGAGTTTCTGATGGCTGAAAACTTAGAGGTCAAGGAGCAGGCTAAAAAGGCCGAATCCCGAAATATTCAGCTTTCGGAAGAGAAACAACAGCTGGAACAGAACCTGAAAAAGGCAGCGACCCTGGAGGCATTGGAATTAACCGCCGTTGCCCTGAACGACAGAAATAAGGATACCCGTTTTGCTGAAAGGGCCTCCTTTATCAGGGTAAATTTCACGCTGAGCAAGAATATCACCACCCAAAGGGGAGCCAAGAATGTGTATGTCAGGATAATGCGCCCAGATCAGTTATTGCTGATCAAATCAGCTGATAATCTCTTCCGGTTTGAAGACCTTAAAATTCCCTACTCTTCGGTACGTGAGGTCAATTACGAAGGGAATGAGCTTCCGGTGGCCATATACTGGGATAACAAGGGCGAACAACCGCTGATCACAGGGGAATATGTCATCGATGTGTTTGCCGACGGGAATAATATCGGAACCACCAGTTTGGTATTGAAGTGAGTTTATCCCCCATTTCATTATCTTTGCACCTTTGGAAATAAGGAAACGGAATGTTAGAAAAAATCAAAACCATACAGGAAGAGATTAGCAGGATGGATCCCAAAACACCTGCCGAACTGGATGAGATCCGGATTAAATACCTCAGCAAAAAAGGGATTATCAGCCAGCTCTT
>CAYWTT010000002.1:26311-36492 GCA_964461245.1 uncultured Prolixibacteraceae bacterium
TTCGATGATTTCAGGAATGTGGCACCTGAATTAAAAAAAGAAGTGGGCAAAGCTTTGAATGAATTGAAGAATGCAGCCCAGGATAGAATTAATCATTTAAAGGAACAGTTGGGAGAAGCGTCGGAGAAGCCGGCAGCACTTGACCTGACATTACCCGGTGATTCAATCGGACTGGGTACGCGGCATCCGTTGGCCCTGGTGCGCAACCGGATCATCGATATTTTCGGGCGGATCGGATTTACTGTTTCCGAAGGGCCTGAAATCGAGGACGACTGGCATGTTTTCTCGGCACTGAATTTTCCGGCAGAACATCCTGCCCGCGATATGCAGGACACTTTCTTCATTGAGAAGAATCCGGATGTCCTGTTAAGGACCCATACTTCCAGTGTGCAGATCAGGGTGATGGAACATACACAGCCCCCGATCCGCGCCATATTCCCCGGGAGGGTTTTCCGGAATGAGGCGATTTCTGCCCGGTCACACTGCATTTTCCACCAGGTGGAAGGACTTTATGTGGATGAGAATGTCTCATTTGCCGATCTGAAGCAGACATTGCTCTATTTTGCCAGGGAGCTTTTCGGGGAAGAGACAAAAATCAGGCTTCGTCCCTCATACTTCCCCTTTACCGAACCTTCAGCCGAAATGGACGTAAGTTGTTCGATCTGCGGAGGGAAGGGCTGCAACCTTTGTAAATATACAGGCTGGCTTGAAATTTTGGGTTGCGGCATGGTCGATCCCAACGTACTGGAAGCCTGTAACATTGACAGCCGGAAATATACCGGATTTGCCTTCGGCATGGGAATCGAAAGAATCACGATGCTGCTGTACGGAGTGAAGGATATCCGCCTATACTTCGAAAATGATATCCGCTTCCTGCGGCAATTCCAGTCTGCCTTGTAAAAAATGAGCCACACCAGGTACCTTAGAACACAACAGAATATCTCTATTGTGTTCTAAGGTACCTGTGGGGCCTCCAGAAATCTTTCAATTCGGAGAGATGACTGTGCCCGGTTTGAAATAGCCTGCATAAAGCGCAGGGGCGGACAGGATCTCCCGGGCTTTTACAATGTCAGGATCCTCATGGAGGGTACCCCGGATGGCCCCTTTCTGGTAATAATACCTGCCTATGACCTCATCTTTAAGCAATTCACGGATTTCTTTCTGAAAGAGGCGGAGATCCTTATCCAGGTCAGGTTTCAGTTTTGCCTCCAGGGCTTTGAATTCCTCGCCTGCGATATCAAAATATTTTTCATCCCGTGCAGTTTTCACCAGTTCATTATAGGCATCTTCAGTTTCCGAACTGTATTGGAAACCGGTATTTTTCACAAAAGCGATAAAATCGTTGTATATCGAATCGGTGATGGTAAACTCTTCCGGTTGGGAGATGGCAGGATATTTTGCCGCAAAATGAGTGGCAAAATCGAAGATGGTAAACCGGGTAACCAGCTCCACGGTCAGGCTGCTGATTTCATTTTCCGTCACTTTGATGTCAGGGACCACACCGCCCCCGTCGTACACTTTCCGTCCGCTTTTGGTGTTAAACTGTGAAATCAGTGAGTCAGGCACATTTCCTACACTGCCGTCCTCATTCCGGTGGGTATAATCCAACGCCTGAATGCACCTGCCGGAGGGCACATAATATTTGGCTGTGGTGACCTTCAGTTTGGAGTTGTAACTCAGGTCACGGGTAGTCTGGACCAGTCCCTTCCCGAAAGTGCGGGTACCGACCACCAGTCCCCTGTCCAGATCCTGCATGGCGCCAGCCACGATCTCGGAAGCGGAAGCCGATCCCCGGTTGGTGATCACTGCAATTCTGACCGTGGTATCAAGCGGTTGCTGGGTTGCCTTATACACATTGTCCCACTCTTTCACCTTTCCCTTGGTGCTGACAATTTCAGAACCCTTCGGTACAAACAGGTTCATGATCCTGACGGCCTCAATCAACAACCCCCCCGGATTGGCCCTCAGATCCAAGATCAGGGATTCGGGATTGTGCTGTCTTTTCAGTTCCTGGTAAGCCTTCTTCACCTCTTCACTGCAATCCTGTGTAAAATTGGAAAGCCTGATGTATGCGGTTTTATCATCGAGCATCCCGTAATACGGAACGGCATCGATGGTAATCTTTTCGCGCACCACATCCACTTCAAAAGGTTTCTTCACGGAAGGCCGCTGGATCTTGATTTTCACCGGTTTCATGGCCGGCCCTTTCAACAGGTTGCTTACATCTTCAGTGCTCATGGTAGCAGTCGACTTACCTTCCACTTCCAGGATGATGTCCCCAGCCTTCAGACCCGATTTCTGGGCAGGAAAACCTTCATATGGCTCTGCAATGACAATGTTGTTGTTCTGTTTGCTGATCAGGGCTCCGATACCGGCATATTCCCCGGTAGTCATAAAACGAAAGTCCTCCACATCCTCTTCAGGTATGAAATTGGTGTAAGGATCGAGCGATTCTAGCATTTTATCGATACTGGTCTTCACCAGTTTATTGGGATTGATATCATCCACATAAAAAGTGTTCAACTCTCTGAAGAGTGAATAATAGATATCGAGATTCCTGGCAATTTCAAAATTCTTCTGATCGTTGGTAAAACCGAATATGGCTATTCCTGTAATCATCACCACCGAGACGGCAGCCAGATATTTTTTAAACTTCATTTTGTTCAAATTTAATGATTTGCAAAATTAGTAAAACTTCATTATTCCTGCCTCTCCCCCTTCCGGGCAGTTTTGGTTAATTTATTATAAAATTGAAAATAGGACGTTTACCGGCAATTTTCAGCTGTTCAGCGAAATATACAACCTGTTTCAAGCTGTTGTTCCTAAGTTTGTTACAGTTTAATAAACTGAAAAAATGCGTACAGTTGTATCTTATATCATCCTGGCAGTAATGGCCTTCTCCTTTCCATCATGTCTCTTTCTGGGCCCTTCAGCCAAGGGGGATGGTGATGTCAGGGAAGAAAAGAGGGAAGTGGGTGAATTTCACGGGGTGAGTGTTACCAGCGGAATGAATGTTCATTTCATCCAGGGAGAACAGCACAAGGTGGTGGTGGTGGCGGATGCCAATCTCCATAAACTGATCGAAACCAAAGTGGAGGACGGCGTGTTGGAAGTGAGGGCACTGGCCAATATCTGGAAGGCCTCGGAAAAGAAAGTCGTGGTCACTGCTCCCGACCTCAGTGAAATAAGCGGAACCGCCGGCAGCAACCTATACACGGACAATCAGCTGAAAGCTGGAAAGATCAGAATCAAGGGGTCGGCAGGGAGCAACCTATACATCAATATTGACGGACAGAATGTGGAAGTATCCGGATCTTCTGGGTCCAATATCAATATGGAGGGCACCATCCGAGAGCTGATCATCAAATCCTCCTCAGGAGCCAATGTCAAAGCTGAAGATGTCGATGCGGGAAAATGTGAAGCCAAGGCTTCAAGCGGTGGAAATCTTTGGATATCAGCAAGTAAAGAACTGACTGCAGATGCATCCAGCGGCGGGAATATTTTTTATTCCGGAACCCCTTCCAGTTTTCAATCCAACTCGTCATCGGGAGGAAATATCATAAAAAAATAATGTAAATCAAACAAAGCTCATGAAAACAAAATTTTATACCCTGTGCATTCTCCTTTTATCGATATGGGCAATTCCCGGAATGCTGAGAGCAGCCAACCCCGAGGAGAGGCAGGAAAGGCAGGTAAGAGGATTTCATGCGATACAGGTGTCTGCAGGAATCGATCTGGTCCTGGAGTATGGTCCGCAGGAAATCGTGGTGGTGGAAGGCGATCATGAAGATCTGAACAGGATCCTCACCGAAGTCAAAGATGGCACCCTTCACATTTACAGAAAGGGAAATCCCGGATTTCACTTTAATTTTCACGACGACTGTGAGGTATATGTAACCGCGAAGTCGCTGGAAGAACTGGAAGCCTCTTCCGGATCGGAAGTAAAATGCTCAAACCGGTTCCATGGCAATGAATTGGAGGTAAGGGCAAGCAGCGGCTCCGAAATTAGCCTGGATCTGGCTTACGAAAAGCTCAAAGCCGACAGCGGCAGCGGTTCTGAAATCACACTGAAAGGAAAAGCACGGTACCTGTCGGTGTCGGTCTCTTCTGGAAGCGAGATTGATGCCTGTGAACTGGAGGCAGAGATCGTTCATGCTGATGCCAGCAGCGGAGGAGAAGCCTGTGTTGATGCCCTCAGGGAGTTACATGCCCATGCCAGCAGTGGAGGCGACGTGAACTACAAAGGCTCCCCGGCTATCCTGGATACCCACGAATCCAGCGGCGGTGATATTTCCGGTCATTGAAAAACCGGTAAAGGAGATGTCAAGTAAAAACCGATCATCTTCCAAAATTGTATAATTTTGTCCCGGGAAATGAGAATCCGTTTCCCGGGATTTTTTATAAGGAAAGTAAAAATGAATCTGTCAGTTATTCTGGTTATCACCAATTTTTTAAGAACCCTTTTCATCATTCTGGTAATCTGGTATGGGATTAAACTGGTCACCAAATATGTTTTTCCCACGATCCTGAATAAAACGATGAAAAACATGCAATCGAGGATGGAAGAGCAGTACCGTCAGCAGCAGCGTGGCGGCCGCAGTGAAGGAGAGGTTACCATTGAACGCAATCCACGAAAGAGCACTTCCGGATCCAACGAAGGGGAATATATTGATTTTGAAGAGGTGGAATAAACAACGGTTCATTATCTGAAAACCGGCAAATTCATCAAAACCAACCCTCCTACTTCCCCTCTCTTCGGGAAGACAGGAGTGATGATCGCATGGAACCGGGGTGAGTTCTAAAAATCATTTCCCGCTGAATTTGTTGTTAATTAACTGCGTGTTAATAGGGTATTTTCAGTCATTAATTTGATTAATAATGTATTTTTGTCCCTCCAAAATTCTGATTTTTCAAAAAAATGGCTCAGGAAGATATTTTTAAGAAACTGGTAGCCCATTGTAAAGAGTATGGCTATGTATTTCAGTCGAGTGAGATCTATGACGGCCTTTCGGCGGTATATGATTACGGCCAGTATGGGGTTGAACTGAAAAACAACATTAAAAAATATTGGTGGGACAGCATGATCCTGATGCATGAAAATGTGGTCGGACTGGATTCCGCCATTTTTATGCACCCCACCATCTGGAAAGCATCCGGGCATGTGGATGCTTTTAATGATCCGCTTATCGACAATAAAGATTCAAAGAAAAGATATCGTGCCGATGTACTGATCGAGGAACATCTGGCCAGGATAGAGGAGAAAATCCAGAAAGAGATTGAAAAAGCCCGGAAACGGTTCGGGGACGCATTCAATGAACAGCAATTCCGGGATACCAATCCCCGGGTTCTGGAATACCAGCAGAAATGGAACGAGCTCCACACCCGATACAGTGAGGCCATGAACAGGACTGACCTGGAGGGACTCCGGCAAATCATTCTTGATAATGAGATTGTTTGCCCGATTTCGGGAACCCGGAACTGGACAGAAGTCCGCCAGTTTAATCTGATGTTTTCGACCGAAATGGGATCTACCACTGACGGGGCCATGAAGGTATATCTTCGTCCGGAAACGGCACAGGGAATATTTGTAAACTACCTGAACGTGCAGAAGACCGGCAGGATGAAGATCCCGTTCGGTATCGCCCAGATCGGTAAAGCCTTCCGTAACGAAATTGTAGCCCGCCAGTTTATTTTCCGCATGCGGGAATTTGAACAGATGGAAATGCAGTTTTTTGTTCCCCCGGGAACCGAACTGGAATGGTTTGCCCAGTGGAAGGAAACCCGGATGAAATGGCACCAGGCCCTCGGTTTCGGAAATGAAAATTACCGGTTCCACGAACACGAGAAACTGGCCCATTACGCCAATGCCGCTGTGGATGTGGAATTCCGGTTCCCCTTCGGGTTCAAGGAAGTGGAGGGTATTCACAGTCGCACCGATTTTGACCTCTCGCAGCATGAACTATATTCCGGAAAGAAAATCCGCTATTTCGATCCGGATAAGAATGAATCCTATATCCCCTATGTGATCGAGACCTCCATAGGGGTGGACCGGATGTTCCTCCAGGTGATCGCTGCCTCCTACCACGAAGAAGAGGTTGTCGGCGCCAACGGGGAAAAGGATATCCGCACGGTGCTGCGCATTCCTCCGGCCCTGGCCCCTGTAAAACTTGCCGTACTTCCACTGGTAAAAAAAGATGGCCAGCCCGAAAAAGCCAGAGAGATCATTGACAACCTGAAATTTGACTTCAACTGCCAGTATGATGAAAAAGATTCCATAGGAAAACGTTACCGCCGCCAGGATGCCATCGGTACTCCCTTCTGTATTACCATCGACCATCAGACCGCGGTTGACGGGCAGGTGACCATCCGGTACCGGGACACTATGGGGCAGGAGAGAATTCCCGTGGAAAAGATCCGGGAGATCATCTCCGACAAGGTGAGCATGCGAAAGTTGCTTGAAAAAGTCAAAGGCGTATAAAAATGAAACGGGTGCTGATCATCACCTACTATTGGCCTCCCGGAGGAGGAGGAGGGGTGATGAGATGGTTAAAGATGTCGAAATACCTTCCTGAATGGGGTTGGCAGCCGGTTATTTTCACTCCCGAAAATCCCGACCCGAACGTATTGGATGAAAGCCTTTTAGCTGAGGTGCCCAAGAAAGCAGAAATCGTGAAGCTTCCCATTTGGGAACCCTATGACCTTTACCGGAAAATTACCCGGAAACCCGAAACTTCCCGGTTCAAAGCAGGTTATATCTCTGAAGCCTCCCGTGGAAACTGGAAAGAGCGGCTGTCGGTGTTCATCCGCGGAAATCTGCTGATCCCCGATCCACGGATATTCTGGGTAAATCCCGCCTACAGGTATCTGAAAAACTACCTGAAGGAAAAGCCGGTCGATCTGATCATTTCGACCGGTCCGCCTCACAGCATGCATCTGATTGCCCTCAAACTCAAAAAAAAGTTTACCACACCCTGGCTGGCTGATTTCCGCGATCCCTGGACGGGGATCGATTTTTATCACCGGCTGAAACTGACCTGGATGGCGGATAAAATCCATCATCTGTTGGAGAAAAAGGTGCTGACCGCTGCCGACGTGGTGACCGTAGTCAGTACGGATATCAAACGCTCCACCGAACTCCTCTGCGGGAGAGAGATCCATGTCGTTTACAATGGATATGATCCGGAAGATTTTGATTTTCAGGCTGTTCCTGATCCGGATTTTTTTATTATCTCTCATTTCGGGGCTTTTAACCGTGACCGGAATCCTTCCGCATTCTGGAAAGCACTGGCTGAAGTGGGCTCTGAAATCCCTGCTTTCAAAGAAAAACTGAAGATCCGGCTCATTGGTCAGACCGATGAACAGATCATAAGCGAAATACAGAAATCCGGATTGGCCGGAAACCTGGAACGGGTCCACCATATGGAACACCGGCCGGGGCTGAAGTTGCTGGGCAGATCCGCTGTTCTGCTGCTGCCCCTGAATGATGCACCTAATGCCAGGGGCATCCTTCCGGGAAAGATGTTTGAATATATGGCCCTTGGCCGACCCGTTCTTGCATTAGGTCCTGAAGGGAGCGACTGTCGGGATATTATCCTGAAAACCGGTGCCGGCTATTATTGTAATTTTATGGACACAGAAGGTCAAAAATTGTCTCTGATACAGTTGTATAATAATTGGATGAAAGGGAAAAATATACTGATAAACAGGGATATTGAATCCTTTTCCCGGCGCAACCTGGCAAGGGAAATCATAGAGTTGGGAAAATCCGGGAATTCATGCAAAGAATTTTAACCTCGAATCGCCAATTAACCACAGAAGCATACGGAGAAGGCACAGAAGTACACAGGGATTTTTCCGTTTTCATATTGTGGTCTTTGTGGCTAGAAAAATTATGCGATAAAATGGGATTGTCCAGAAATTTTCCGGACAATCCCATTTTCGATCATATACTTTTCCCCTGTTAACGGACATTGGGCATACCGGCTGTCAATAAAAAGCAGTTTTTCACCGGCTTCGCTCATCCATCCGGTCTGATGGGCCGGATTGCCCACCACCAGGGCATAATCCGGAACCGGGTGGGTAACCACGGCTCCTGCTCCGATAAAACAGAAACGGCCGAGGGTGACTCCGCAGACTATGGTGGCATTGGCCCCGACTGAGGCCCCTTTTTTAACCACCGTATTCCGGAACTCTTCCTTCCGGCTGACGGCACTTCGGGGATTCATCACGTTGGTAAAAACCATCGAGGGACCCAGAAAAACATCATCCTCACATACCACGCCCGTATAGAGGGAAACATTGTTCTGTACCTTAACATTATTCCCCAGGGTGACATGGTCGGCCACGAACACATTCTGACCCAAAACGCAATTCTCTCCGATAACCGATTTGCCGCTGACATGGCAGAAATGCCAGATTCTGGTTCCATTGCCAATAACAGCTCCAGAATCGATCACAGCTGTAGGATGAACATAATACTTTTCCATGTTTTCTTAATTTAACCACAAAGGGCACAGAGATGCACACAAATATCACAATTTATTTTAATCCAATATACCCTTGATTACTCTTTTGATGCCTTGTTCAAGAAGAGTGACGTTGAAATTTATTATCAATTCAAGCATATAATTTCCCAGTTTCAAGTAAGTTAATGTCTGAGCCAGATGAATGTCATTCAAGGCTCCCACACTCTTCACCTCAATAACTACTTTTTTCTACTAAGATTTCAATTTTATAACCGCAATTAAGTTTTACTTGTTCAAAACCAAAGGCATTAGTTTTTCATTTTCAACAAAAAAACCAGATGAATGCAATTTATTCGCCAGACACTCCTGATATGCATTTTCAAGAAGCCGGGGACCAAGAGCTTTATGGACTTCAATTGCGGCTTTAATAATTTCTTTAGCTATTTTGTTATCCGACTTACAATTATTTGAAGGTTTGTGTGTTTAATATTTTGTGTGCTTTGTGCCTTCTTTGTTTAGTCCGTGGTTGTAAATCATCAAATTTCTTTTAAAATCGAAGCTATTTTCAAGGCTGCATCGCCCGAACCGTAAGGAGTTTCTGAAAAAGTTTTATTAAGCCCGGCAATGATTTGACTGGCAGCCAGGATTTTTTCCCGGTTTGCTCCCACAATGAAATTGTACCCGAGGTCGATTAATTCCGTCCATTCGGTTTCTTCGCGGGCAATCAGACAATGCTTTTTAAAGAAGAATGCTTCCTTCTGAATCCCGCCACTGTCGGTTAACACAAAAGAGCAATTTTTAAGCATTTCCACCATGTCAAAGTATCCGACCGGATCAACCGGATTAAAATCCAGTTTAATACCTTTCGTCTTTAATATTTTCCGGGTTCTCGGATGCAGGGGCAGAATGATTCTGTAATCCCGGGAAAGTTCATTGAGTGTGCTGCAGATCCCGGCTAACCGGTCAGGACTGTCCGTGTTCTCCTGCCGGTGCAAGGTTACCAGAACAAACGGTGTGCCTTTCAGTTGATTGTCATTCAACACATTACTTTTTTCTGCGGATATTTTACTGTAGTGAAGTGCGACATCATACATCACATCTCCGGTTAAATCCACACGTGCCGGGAAATTCTCGAAACCTTCATTTTTCAGGTTGGTTACAGCATTTTCCGTCGGACAGAACAGGAATGAAGAGATCCGGTCGGTAAGAATACGGTTGATCTCCTCCGGCATTCCCAGGTTAAAGCTTCGCAACCCGGCTTCCACATGAGCCACCGGTATTTGCAGTTTTGCTGCAGCCAGAGCGCCGGCCAGCGTCGAGTTGGTGTCACCGTAAACCACCACGGCCGAAGGCTTCTCCCTGATCAGCACTTTTTCGGTCTCCTCCAGCATACGACCAGTCATGGCACCATGTGAAAGAGAATGGATGCCTAGGTTATAGGCGGGTTCCGGGATTTCCATCTGCCGGAAAAAGATATCGGCCATGTTGTCGTCAAAATGCTGACCGGTATGAACAAGCACCTCCTGAGTTCCGGCAGAACAGAAAGCCCGGCTCAGGGCCGATGCCTTGATGAACTGGGGACGTGCTCCCACAATGGACACTATTTTATGCATTTTTGAATATTATTGAAAATTCAAAAGTATTACTTTTGAATATGCAAATAGTAGTGATGCGTTAATTTTTCGAAATTCTTTGTAATTAGTTGAATTATAATAA
>CAYWTT010000003.1:0-35170 GCA_964461245.1 uncultured Prolixibacteraceae bacterium
CTTGTTGACGACGAGGGTCGCCAGGGCTTCGCCTTCGACTTCCTCGGCAATGATCAGCAGCGGTCTTCCGCTCTGGGCAGTCTGTTCCAGTATGGGAAGCAGATCTTTCATCGTGCTGATCTTCTTGTCATGAATCAGAATGAAAGGATTTTCAAGCTCTGCAGCCATTTTTTCAGCATCAGTCACAAAATAGGGAGAAATATAACCACGGTCAAACTGCATCCCTTCCACTACATCCACATAGGTATCCGTACCTTTCGATTCTTCAATGGTGATAACACCTTCCTTGTGCACCTTTTCCATGGCTTCGGCGATAAGTTTGCCAATGGTTTCATCGTTGTTGGCTGAAACCTTTGCCACCGATTCGATCTTGGCATAGTCGTCACCTACATTCTGAGCCTGCTTTTGCAAGCTTTCCACCACTTTGACGACAGCCTTGTCAATACCTCTTTTCAGATCCATCGGATTGGCACCTGCCGCCACATTTTTCAATCCCACCGAAACAATAGCCTGTGCAAGAACCGTGGCTGTCGTGGTTCCATCACCGGCATCATCCCCGGTTTTGGAAGCGACTTCCTTCACCATCTGGGCACCCAGGTTTTCATAGGAATCTTCCAGTTCAATCTCTTTGGCTACGGTAACCCCGTCCTTGGTGATCTGGGGAGCTCCGAACTTTTTCTCGATCACCACATTGCGGCCTTTGGGTCCCAGGGTAACTTTCACGGCATCAGCCAGTTTGTCAACCCCTTTTTTCAGCAAATCCCTTGCTTCGATATTGTTCTTAATCTCTTTTGCCATTTTTTTCGCTTTTTAATTTGTTGATTAATTAAAGGATGTACAATACATCAGTCTGGGACATTAATAAATAGTCCGCTCCGTCAATGGTCAGACTGGTCCCTGAATATTTTCCGTAAAACACGGTGTCACCGACTTTTACTTCCATCGGTTCCTTCTTCTTGGCTTCACCAACCAGTACAACCTTACCGATTTGTGGTTTTTCCTTTGCAGAGTCAGGAATTATAATTCCGCTTGCCGTCTTGGTTTCGGCTTCCTGTGGTAAAACCAGGATCTTTCCTGCAAGAATTTTACCTTTCAATTCTGTCATCGTTTTGATTTTTTATAGTTAGACAATAAATTTTTTGAAAATTGACATTCCGGGATTAACACATACCATGCCAATTGAACTAACACCCATCTTGATCCTCCCCTGAAAGACATTTTTTCACCTCTGCCTACTGTCCTATCGGGGTGTCATCACTCTATATTCATTGATTATCATTATATTAGAATAACTGACACCACACCTGACAGAGTGACATATCCCAATTACCCTGAAAATCCTGTGACATGACAGGTAATAAAAAAAGCCACCCGGCATCCGGATGGCTTTCAGCTGTATAGGATATATCTCTTATTTAGTTGAATCGGTAGGGGCAGAAGTCGGAAAATTGGGAACCTGGTTGGGATCGGCCACATTCTGGATCTGTTCCTGAACCATGGAGCGATCTACACCTCCTTCATTCCGGGGGATAAAGGCTGAGCCCATAATGGACAACAATAACAAGGCAGCAGCCAGTCCCCAGGTGGTTTTCTCCAAAAAATCGGCTGTCTTGCGGACACCCATAACCTGGGTGGATGCCTGAAAATTACTGGCCAGTCCGCCTCCTTTTGAATTCTGCACTAAAACGATCAGTACCAACAGGACGCAGACAATGAATATAAGTACAATAATTAAAGTATACATTTTCGATCAATTAATAATTCATCTTTCTTCTAACTTCCTCAATGCGGGCTGCAAAGTAAATACTTTTTTCCGGAAATTTCAAACTTAATTTCTGAAATGATTCGAGAGCTTCCTTAAATTTAGACTGACTTACCAGCAGGTCGGCGAATTTTTCCGTCACGATGTCATCACTGAGGGCGGCCGCTTTCTCAGCCAGGTCAACACCCGGCTTAGCCTGTTCTCCGGGAGCGGGCACCTTAAACCGGGCTCCCTGGGCCAGAAAATCATCAATAAGGCCCGTATTTCCCGAGGCAGGAGTAAGATCGGACTGCAAATCACCTACCGGGTAATCGGCAATATCGATGAGATGGTCTTCAGCGCCCGGCCCGTATTTCCCGGCTGCCGCCTTATCTTCCAGAAAGCCTTTCAGCCATTTCCGGTCAGATATTCTTACGGACACCCGGCTCAGTTCAGCCTGGTACGCGGGGCTGCCGAGGTTCTTCAGGTTCTTCAGGTAGAGTGCCCAGCCCGGCTGGAACCAGGGATAATCCTGCACAATCTGCTCCAATACCGGTAAAGTTTCCGCTGAAAGCAGAGAGGGGCATTTCATGTATTTCAAAAATTCACTGCTGTTCATTTACCAGTTTGCGATGGTTGCATTAAAAATATCTTCTATCAGTTTTTCAATGATCTCAGGCACGATGCTGCTTTCCACATCGTTCAGATTCATCGAACTGGAGAAATCTTCATATGCCGAAAAACTACGGTCAAAGTCCTGCTCATGATCTTTATTATTGGTATATTTCAGCCTGACTGTTATCGTCAGACGGTTTTGCGCAGCCATATCCTCTTTTTGTATGGCCATCGGCCGGACATCGTAATCGGTGATCTGCCCTTCAAAAATCAGATCCCCAGTCTCCTTCTCCTCTTTCAGGGAGGTCTGTTTCTGCATTTTCTCCTTCAGCTTTTCAGTAAAATCATTGCTCAGGGTGGGATTGATCAGCCTTGCCCGGTTTGGAAAATACAACACGGAAAAGGTCTTCACGTCGGCCGAGATATTGGCCCCGGTAAAACTATAGGATATCTTGCATGAATAAAATCCTGCGATGCAAAAAAAGACCAGTGCAACCGCAATTATGCCTCCGGAGAAAAAAATTGAATCTCTTTTCATTTACATGTCATCAATGTGATATTCCTTGATCTTGCGATAAAGTGTACGTTCCGAGATTCCCAGCTCACGGGCTGCGAATTTCCGTTTGCCGTTGTGTTTTTCCAGTGCTTTGCGTATGAGTTCGATCTCTTTGTCTTCCAGGGAGAGCGATTCTTCCACGAATTCTTCCATATCCATGATATTGTCTTTGGCATATGGATCAATGTGGATCGGCTGCGGCTGCTTCTTTTCAGTCACTATTCCGGTGTCGTTCGGATAAAGCTTGTGAATGATTGGGGCATGTTCGGCAAGATCCTCCTCATCGCGGTCGTGCAACAGATCGAGAACCAACTTCTTCAAGTCGTTCATATCCTTTTTCATGTCAAACAACACTTGATAAAGAATCTCCCTTTCACTGGAAAATGTTTTCTCTTGGGGCTCCCGGAACAAGGCCGGCAGGTTTTCCCTGGTTTCCTGCGGAATATAGTTTTTCAATACCGCCGCACTAATATCCCTGTTCCTTTCGATAATTGAAATCTGTTCCGTGACATTTTTAAGTTGTCTGACATTACCCGGCCAGTGGAAACCCGTAAGCAGCATTTTGGCATCCTCATCCAGTCTGATGGGAGGCATCCGGTATTTCTCCGCAAAATCGGACGCAAATTTTCTGAAAAGCAAATAAATATCTTCCTGACGGTGTCTCAGCGGCTGAATGATAATCGGCACGGTGTTAAGCCGGTAAAACAGATCTTCACGGAATTTCCCCGACTCAATGGCTGAAGGAAGGTTCAGATTGGTGGCAGCAATCACCCGCACGTTGGTTTTCAGCACTTTCGATGAACCCACTTTGATGAATTCGCCGGTTTCCAGCACCCGGAGGAGCCTGACCTGCGTGGAGAGAGGGAGTTCGCCGATTTCATCCAGAAAGATAGTGCCTCCGTCAGCCTCTTCGAAATATCCTTTCCGATCAGCCAGGGCTCCGGTGAATGAACCCTTTTCATGACCGAAAAGTTCCGAGTCGATGGTTCCTTCCGGAATAGCACCGCAGTTGACTGCAATGTATTTTCCGTGTTTCCGCAATGAATGCTGGTGTATGATCTGAGGAAATATCTCTTTCCCTGCTCCGCTCTCTCCGGTAATCAATACTGACAAATCAGTGGGAGCTACCTGAACGGCCACTTCAATGGCCCTGTTCAGGTCGGGTGAATTGCCGATGATCCCAAACCGCTGTTTTATTGCCTGTACATCCATGATTTTCAGTAAAAGACTGCAAATTTACTATTTTTCATTCTTTATCCGCCTGCGCCGGGTTGAATTAACCTTTTTTGAGAGGGAAAACCTATCTTTGCCATCAGCAAACATGATCAAATATGAAGTTCATAGGTATTATTCCCGCCCGTTTCCAGTCGACCCGTTTCCCTGGGAAACCCCTTGCCCTGATACACGGCAAACCGATGATTCAATGGGTGACTGAACGGACCCGCAGCGTTCTGGAAGAAGTTTGGGTGGCAACCGACCACAATGGGATCGCTCAGACAGTGGAAGCTTTCGGAGGTAAATTTGTGATGACCTCGTCTGAACACCGCAGCGGAACCGATCGTTGCGCAGAAGCAGCCAGGATCCTGTCAGAAAAAACAGATTTTGATGCGGTGATCAATGTCCAGGGCGATGAACCCTTTATTCAACCAGAACAGATCAGGGAACTTATAAATTGTTTCACTCCCGGCGTGGAAATTGCTACCCTGATCAGGGAGATTACCGACCCCACCGAACTGGAAAATCCGAACAAACCGAAGGTTGTCACCGGGATCAACGGGCAGGCACTCTATTTCAGCCGATCGGTCGTGCCCTATCTCCGGGGTAAAGCACCTGCCGAATGGGTACAGCATCACACATACTGGGCTCATATCGGGATGTACGGATACCGGAAAGATATTTTACAGGAAATCACCCGCCTTCAGCCAGGAAAGCTCGAAACGGCTGAATCGCTGGAACAGTTGCGCTGGCTGGAAAACGGCTACAGGATTCAGACTGCAATCACCCGTTTTGAGAGTTTCGGCATCGATACACCTGAAGATTTAGACAAAGCCATGCAACTTTTTAAACCTATTTTCGTCTAATGCATAAAGGCATTATTTTTGTAGTGATGATCGGAAAAGTGAATTTATGAGAGGATTGCTGCTTCTGATGGTATGGATGATCCCTTTGATATCGCTTCAGGCACAGTCCGGGAACGGGGCAAAAGGTATCCTTCCGGTGACTTCCGGAAGCGAAGGGGCATTTAATTCTCAGGATATAAGAGTATTTCCCAATCCGGTACTCCAGAAGCGCTTTACTGTTGAAACAGCAGGCCGCACCATTCTGGAAATCCGCATTTCCAATATTGCCGGGATAATGGTGTATGATAAAAAATTCATGATTCCCGTAAGCCGGTTTGAGGCGATTATCGACCAGATACCCAGCGGAATCTATCTCCTGAGGATAAGCTGTGATAACCATACTTCCAAAACCATTAAACTGCTGATCAGTTCCCCACGTTAATCCGTCTGAAGGTCTCCCGAAATCCCGGCATTCTGCCTCCGGGGTGTTCTATCTCCTTTTCAGTCCCAGTACTCCCAGCAGCCCGCGTGTTACTTCCCTCGCCACAGTACGGGTAACAGGACTTTTCATGATTCTTTCGAAAGTGGTCACTTCACGGCGGCTGCTTCCGACAGGACGGGAGGTGTATCTCGACCGCTCCAAGCTCTCTTTTTGCCTTCTTTCAAATTCCTCCTGTTCTGCCATTCTGTCCGACAGAATTTCATACGCACTTTCGCGGTCTATATCCTGGTTGTATTTGGAAACCAGTTCCGACTTACGGACCAGATCATGGATTTCAGCATCTGTCAGCACATCCATCCTCGAAAAGGGAGGTCTCATCATGACATGGACCAACTCGGTAGGCATCCCCTTTTCATTCAGCGCAGTAACCATTGCTTCCCCGGTTCCCATCTGGGTTATCAGTTCATTCGCCACATAAAACGTGGAAAGAGGATAGTTCTCGGCTGCGAGCTTAATGGCTTTGCGGTCTTTGGCCGTGAATGCCCGCAGAGCATGCTGGATTTTCAGTCCCAACTGCCCCAGCACTTCAGCCGGAATATCATCGGGGGACTGGGTCACCAGAATGATACCCACCCCCTTTGAACGGATCAGTTTTATGGTCATTTCAAACTGATCAAGGAGGATCTTTGTAGCATTCCGGAATATGAGGTGGGCTTCATCCATAAAGATCACAAGTTCAGGTTTTTCGATATCGCCCCGTTCAGGCATCTTTTGGAAAATTTCAGCCAGCAGGCAAAGCATGAAAGTGCTGAATATAGCCGTATTACTCTGTATATCAGTCACACGCAGGATATTGACTATCCCGTTGCCTTCGCTGTCGGTACGCATCAAATCAAATATGTCAAAGGAGGGTTCCCCGAAAAAACGGCCTGCTCCCTGTTGCTCCAGACTGGTAATGCTGCGCATGATGGTACCAGCCGACGCAGTCTGGAAAAACCCGTAATCTTTCTGAAATTCCTCCTTCCCGTCTTCCTGGATATATTTCAGTACTGTTTTTAAATCTTCAATATCAAGCAGCGGGAGGTTTTTATCATCACAATATTTGAAAACCATGGAGAGAATCCCAGTCTGGTTTTCATTCAGATCAAGGATTTTTCCCAGGAGCACAGGACCAAACTCTGAGACGGTGGCTTTCAGCCTGACCCCGGGTTCATCTGAAATGGTCATTAATTCGGAAGGGAAACCGGTAGGTTCCCATTCCATCCCGATGATTTTGGAGCGTTTTTCCACTACGGGATTTATGGTCCCGGGGGCAGCAATCCCGCTGAGATCCCCTTTTATATCCATCAGAAGAACCGGAACCCCGCATTTTGAGAGACTCTCCGCAATAACCTGGAGGGATTTGGTTTTTCCAGTGCCCGTGGCACCGGCGATTAATCCGTGACGGTTCATGGTTTTCAAAGGAACCCTGATCTGACAACCTGTTTCCTGATCATTCCCCAAAATAGCTGACCCGATTAATATCGATTCACCTTTAAAGGCATAGCTGCTTTGCACCGCGGCGACGAACTTCTCTCTTATTTCCATATATTTAAAGCATTACAGTTGCGTTGTACAAAATTAACCATTTATGCCAATTTTCGGTATTAAGTATAATATTCGGTGCAAAATAAGCAGGACGAAAGAAAAAACCGGGTAACTACCGTTTCATATCATGAACTCATGTACACTGCTTCCTGATTCACCTTTTATCTGCATCAGGATCAATCCCTGTTTCATCCCGGCCAGAGGAATATCAATCCTGCTATCTTTCCTTTCACCAGTAGAAAAAGCAATCTCCCGCACACATCATAAATCCGCACATCCTTCCGGCTGATAGCCAGTTCACTCCATTGAATCCGTATCCACTGAGCGGATTTAAAGATTTTCACCTGGTTTTCAGATGATGGGGCCGGTACCATGCAGGAGGAGGTATTGGCCGAAAGATCAGGCATTTCATCGAGTGTCACCACGAAATCGCTGTGGAGAATTTTGTTCCAGTCGGACATGGAGTTGTGTTTGTCGAGTTTGGTATGATCTCCGTACCAGGGCATAAAATAGGACCAAAAAGCTCCGTCCGACTCCATCAGTTCAGGATATGGAATGGAACCGCATTCACTGAGGGTAATCAGCTTTCTTCCGTTGAAAATCTCCTTTACGCGGTTGAAAGAGATAACCTGGGATCCGTGCTGATATTCACCCGGATAAATATCCATGCCTACCACGTCCACATAGGGATCACCCGGATACCACTCCTTCGCCTTGCTTTCATTGGTAGTAGTCCAGACCCAGATCAGGTTATTGAGGTGATGGGTGTTGGTTAACCGGTCAAACATAAGCCGCCACAGTTTGATACAGGGAGCCGCTCCTTTGGTCCCTCACCGGAACCAACCACCGGCAGCCTCGTGAAGAGTTCGCCAGAGGACCGCCACTCCCGAGTCCTGCAATTCTTTCAGATACCCGGCCACAAAGTCCATATCCCGGATAAGGACTTTGTAATTCCCTGCATCGGTATTGTCCACCACACTGATGTCAAAAGAAGTACTTTTGGTATAGAAGGCATCGGTAGCATAAGACGGGTCCCTCCATTGCCAGCACAATGCCACTATCCCTTTTCTACCCCAACAGTGTATGGCGTTGCTGACCAGATCGGGATTGTTTTTATATTTTGAGGAATTCACCCCCGTGTGATCCATGAAATCTAGCCCCAGCAAGGCAGGTTCTTTGCCTGTTCCCGACATCAGATAGGTAATCTCGTTTGAAGGTTTCGCCAGCGGCTTCAGCGTCATGACACCCAAAATGGTCTTTTTCAGAGAATTGTCCTTCAAAAACGTATATAAATTTCTTGCAGCCTGTCCGGCAGAGCCGTTTACGGGAGATGAACCGATGGAAAATCTGATTGAAGTGCCATCCGCCTTTTTAAACCTGATGTTGTCAATATGAAACCAGGTCAAGTTGGGGGTAATGATCACCGGGATATTACCTGCCATAAGGTTCAGTGTGCCAAATTTCACCTCATTGAATTTCCTGTTCCCCTTCAACAATTCCAGGGAACTTTTAATCCCGCTTACCTCCCCATGGATGGTTTTGTCCCGTATTCAGCACAATAACCCACATAAATATCATAACTGCCTTCAGCGGTAATCTCTGCAGAAAGGGTTAGCTTATCGGCGCTGTTTTCAAAGCGGGAGACATATCCTGTTCCTGAATAACCGGAAAGGCTTCTGGCTACCGCCAGAAATCCCAATAGAATTCCGTTTTCAGCTTCTGCTTTTATCTCCTACGCATCAGAAAACAAGGTTACTGAAACCAGAAATATCAGCAGACCGGATATCCGCAATCCTGTGGATATATGATCCCGTGAACAGGGTGCTCCTTTAGCTGTCATGACTCTTTTTGTTTGAGTTACAATTATAAAGATAATACATTTTGGATTCCTCTTCGCCAAGAGGTTCATGCCAACTTCTGATTTCTTTTATTCTAAACCATTATCGCCGGGTAAAATGCAAAATCATGTGAAAAGATTCATCTTTTCTCCGCCGGCGGATGCGCTCAGGACGACAACGGCTTAGCTTTTTAAAGCCAATCTCTTTTCCACAGCTCTCCGGATTCTCAGAATTTCCAGGTCACCTTTCCGCTGAACATGCGGGGAGGTCCCGGGATAAAAGTAGGCACACCAAAAAGGGAACCGGTATTTCCGGCACTGATGATATACTTTTCATTCAGCAGGTTGGTACCAGCAAAAGTAAAAGTCAATCCTGACGGAGGAATGGTAAATCCGACCGTGGCATTGAAGGTTCCGTAAGCAGCCTGCTCCAGTCCCGAGGTATTGGCATCTTCAAACCAGATGTGGCTTTTCCAGGAGTAACCCGGCACAGCAAAGAGCTGAAGCAGGGGAGATATTTTAATCTTTCCATTGATACCGGCAGTAAAACTATGTTCCGGTGTCAGACGGAATTCGTTTCCGGCATATTCCTGGGCATTCCCTTCGCTGTCGGTATCATCAAACCTTGCATGGATGTATGCATAATTACCTGATATACTGAGGCCTTTCAGCAGTGCTATTTTCAAAGAGGCTTCTGCACCGTACGACGTGGCTTTTCCTGCATCTTCCACCAGGTAGTTGTTCTCAACCCATGCATTGGTCTGGAAATTGCGGAATTTCTGAAAGAAGACGGTAACGTCGGCCCATAAACGGTTGTATACGGATGATTTAAGTCCAGCATCGAAGCTGTTCAGGATTTCCTGGTTCATCACTTCACTTTCTCCCAAGGAATTGAACTGAATTACAGGAGGTCTCCTGCCCCTGGAATATCCGGCAAAAAAAGCCGAATTCTCAAAAAGGTCATATTTAAGGTTAGACCGGTAGGTATAAGCCAAATCCTTTTTCTCCTTTTCCGTTTCAGATGCGGGTTTAAAAAAGAGGTTGGGATACATTTGAGTGAGCATTCCCAGAGTGGAAGGTTCGCCTCCCGTCATAATTGACTCATTGTCTTCCCTGAAAAGTTCGAAGGTTGCCCTGAAACCTGCGGTAAAACAGAGCCTCCGCATCAGGCGCCAGGTGGCATCTGCGAAAAGGTCATAAGCCTGGTTGGTGGCGCTGCTGAGATTCTCCTCCTGGTGTGATGAAGGCAGGGCCATCCCCGCTGCCGGTCCGAGGGCAGGATCCAATGGCAGCTGCGTCACCGGATGGGGTGTGCCGTCATCCGACACGAGATATTGCGGCATTTGAAGGATCAGATAGGCCATGTATTGCTCATCGGGACTGAAGCGGTATGTTTGTTCAGCTTTTTCCCTCCAGTAATTGGCTCCTACCGAACCGTTCATCCTGCTTTTTCTGGAAAAGTTATACCTGATCTCTTGCGAAAATTGTCTCACATGTAAGGTTTCAGCCATGTCAATGGCCGGGGCAGCCGTTCCGTCTCCATCCCAGCGGGAATCGGCATTATTGGTATAATAAGAGGTATGAGTGGTCAGATAGTTATTTTCATTCCTAAACCATTTGAACTCAAGTGAAGTTCCCAACAAATCCCGGTAGTTTTTCAGATTTTTACCCTGTTCAAGCGAAGCCTCATACCCGAAAATATCGGTACTCCCGGCATAGTTGGGAAGGCTTTTGCTCATAAAAGCCGTTCCTGGCAGATCATCTTTCTGGTAATTGACAATCAGGTCCACTTTTGTATTCCAGAAAGGTATAAATCTGACCGACAAGCGGCCTCCCAGTGTGTTCACCCCGTTCAGGGTTCCGCCAAAGCTATTTTGCACATACCCGTCCCTGTAATCGAAAATCCCGGAACCTCTTATAAAAAGTTTGTTTTTAACTACCGGGATATTGAGGGCACCCTGAATCTCTTTCATGTGAAAATCACCTGTGCCGGCTGTTAAAAAGCCATTAAATTCCGAATCGGGTTTCCTGGTGATATAATGGATTACGCCGGCTTCTGCGCCTCTGCCAAAAAGCGTGCCCCCAGGGCCTTTTAAAACCACCACCCGCTCCATGTCATAAAGTGCGGAGGCAGCCATGCTGGGCCTGCTGACCGGGGTATTGTTATAATACACCGATACCCGGGGCTGTGCCCCCACGCTGACCTCGTCACTGGTCATCCCCCTGATCACGAAATTGGGCCGGTGCGGAGTCTGTTCCCTGATCAGGAGCCCGGGTATAAAATCCGACAGCCGGGTCATGCTTTTTACCTGGTTATCCCCTAGTTCCGATTTCCCCACTATACTCAGACTTTCCGGGATATCGGGCAGTTGCTGTTCTCTCAGCTGGGAGGTCACCATGACCGGTTCCAGTGTAACAAGTTGCCTGTCAAGGGTAAACAGCACATCATTGTTTCCCTCCTGCAGGTAATAATCGATGATCTTCGTCTTGTAGCCCACAAAAGAAACACGGATGGAGACCCTTCCTGTGGGCAGGCCTTTCAGAAAATACTCCCCTTTTTCATTGGTATTTACACCGATCCTGGTTCCCGGAACCAGCACATTGGCACCTGCCAGCCTCTCCCCCTCAACGTTCTGAACTCTGCCATGAACATACACCTGGGGAAGCCGCTCATCTGTCTGCTCCATCCTCTGGTACTTCCTTTTAACCCTGCCATGTCTTTTTTCCTGGGTATAAGCAGGTAAGACCAAGCATACTGCAAGCATAAAAATGATAATCCTTTTCATTGTTTCATTTTTCTCTAAGTTATAAACGGAGTAAAAAAGGCAAAGGTATCCGGTCATGAAGGAAAAGGCAAAAAAAATCCCGGGGCCTCTGCCCCGGGATCCAACTAAACCTAACTAAACCAAACTTATGAAAAAACAGCACTGGGCTGATGAAGTCTATTTCCTGTCTTCTATCTATTTAAACGATTTTTCTTGAAAATTGTTTTCATGGCTTTGCTTTTTTTTCTCAAAATCGCTTACACCAAGAATACATCAAATTTTGTGCCAATGTTTTCGTTCCGATTGAAAAAAATGGCATAAGCATGAAATAATAAAGGCTTGATGAAAATTCTCTATATTTGCGCAAAAAAAGAACATAAAAAAGGGTTATATCAGCCATTACATGAACAACATCCGGAACTTTTGCATCATTGCCCACATTGACCATGGTAAAAGCACGTTGGCCGACAGGTTGTTACAGATCACCAATACGGTATCGGAGCGCGAAATGCACGACCAGGTACTGGACAGTATGGATCTGGAACAGGAACGTGGAATAACCATCAAAAGCCATGCGATTCAGATGGATTATGAACTGGATGGGCAGAAATATATTCTGAATCTGATCGATACTCCCGGTCATGTCGATTTTTCCTATGAGGTATCCCGGTCGATCGCTGCCTGTGAAGGAGCGCTGCTGATCATTGATGCCACACAGGGGATACAAGCCCAAACCATTTCCAACCTCTATCTGGCATTGGAAAATGACCTGGAGATCATCCCGGTGATGAACAAAATGGATATGGAGAGTGCCATGCCGGAGGTAGTGGCCGAGCAAATCATGGATCTGGTAGGTTGTGATCACGACGACATCATCGAAGCCAGCGGGAAAACCGGTATGGGGGTTGAAAAAATCCTCCGGAGGATTGTCGAACGGATACCTCCTCCCAAAGGAGATGCTGAAGCACCGCTGCAGGCGCTGATTTTCGATTCGGTATTCAACACTTTCAGGGGAGTTATTGCTTATTTTAAGATCGTAAACGGTGAGATAAGAAAAGGTGACCTGGTTAAATTCGTGGCCACCAAAAAAGAGTACAATGCCGATGAGGTGGGTATCCTGCGGCTGAGCATGGAACCGCGGGATGTGGTGAGAGCAGGAGACGTGGGATACATCATATCGGGAATAAAAACCGCAAGAGAAGTCCGGGTGGGTGATACCATCACCCATGTAAGAAGACCATGTGAACGGGCTATCGAAGGATTCCAAGAGGTGAAACCGATGGTTTTTGCCGGTGTTTACCCGGTCGATGCGGAAGATTATGAAGACCTCCGTAATGCAATGGACAAGCTGCAGTTAAACGATGCCTCACTGACTTTTGAACCTGAATCTTCCGTAGCGCTTGGGTTTGGTTTCCGTTGCGGTTTCCTCGGATTGCTCCATATGGAGATCATCCAGGAGAGATTGGAACGGGAATTTGATATGAACGTGATCACCACAGTGCCCAATGTTTCATACAAACTGATGCTTACTAACGGAGAAACCCTGCAGGTTTACAATCCTTCAGGAATGCCCGCTGCCACGGTAATTGACCAGATCGAGGAGCCTTATATCCTGGCCAATATTATCACCGCTTCAGAGTATATTGGTCCTATTATGACACTTTGTCTGGATAAGCGCGGAACGTTGGTCAGCCAGAGCTATCTCACCTCCGAACGGGTGGAACTCATATTTGACATGCCTCTCGGGGAAATTGTTTTTGATTTCTATGATAAACTGAAAAGTATCTCTAAAGGATACGCCTCTTTTGATTACCATATCCGGGATTTCAAACCTGCCAGGCTAGTCAGGCTCGATATATTGCTGAACGGAGAAATGGTGGATGCCCTTTCCACCCTGATTCATTTTGACAATGCTTATACTTTCGGCCGGAAGATGTGTGAGAAACTGAGGGAACTGATACCGAGGCAACAGTTTGATGTCGCCATCCAGGCAGCCATCGGAGCAAAAATCATTGCCCGAGAGACAGTGAAGGCGGTCCGTAAAGATGTGACGGCCAAGTGTTATGGGGGCGATATTACCCGAAAAAGAAAACTGCTGGAAAAACAGAAAAAAGGGAAAAAGCGGATGAAGCAGATCGGAAATGTGGAAGTGCCGCAGAAAGCCTTCCTGGCAGTGCTCAAGCTGGATTAACAAAGAAGGCCGCATCCCAGTGCAGCCTTCTTCATAAATATCCTGGTGGTCTGTTACATGATCAGCTTATATCCTTTTCCGTGCACATTGATGATTTCTACTGTCGGTTCGTCTTTCAGATGTTTCCGCAACTTGGTGATATATACATCCATACTTCGTGCGTTGAAATAGTTGTCATCGATCCAAATCGACTTCAAGGCAAAATTCCTTTCCAACACCTTGTTGGTATTCTGGCAGAGTAATTTCAGCAAATCCGATTCCTTGGTGGTAAGCTTTACCACTTCCTCATCACTGCTGAGGGTTTGCTTCCTTGCGTCGAAGGTGAATCTGCCCAGCTTGTAAATCTGCTGACCGGTATTCTGTGATTCAGGAACGGTGCGTCTCAAGATGGCTTCAATCCTGAATATCAGCTCCTCCATACTGAAAGGTTTGGTGATATAATCATCTGCACCCAGTTTGAATCCTTCGATCACATCATCCTTCAGATTTTTGGCCGTCAGAAAAATGATCGGGATTTCAGCAGAGACCATCCTGATCTCCCTGGCCAGGGTGAATCCGTCCTTTTTTGGCATCATGATATCGAGGATACATATGTCAAAGTGTTCTTTGGTGAAACCCTTGAATGCTGCTTCGCCGTCAGGATACAACGAAGCCTCATACCCTTTGGCCACCAGGTATTCCTTGAGTAAAAGCCCCAGATTTTCGTCGTCTTCTGCCAATAGCAGTTTAACTTTTTGTTCCATGATTGTTTTTATTATTGAGTGGAAAATATATGCTGAATTTGGTTCCTTTATTGACTGAACTCTCCACGGCAATTTTACCGTTATGGGCATCCACGATCTTTTTCACATAGCTTAATCCCAGTCCAAAACCCTTCACATTGTGCACATTTCCTGTCGGTACCCGGAAGAACCGCTCAAAGATCTGATCAAGGTGCTCTTTGGGAATACCGATCCCCTTGTCAGCAACGGAGATAAAGACTGAATCCCTTCCTGACCCGGTCTCCACCGTGATCTCAGGAATTTCATGGCTATATTTCACAGCATTATCAAGCAGGTTGAAAACCACGTTGGTGATATGTACCTCATCACCCACAATTTTATGTTCGATTTCCTCCAGATTGACGTGCAAAATTCCGTTTCTGTTCTTTATTCTGATTTCAAAACTGGCAATCACATTCCGGACCAGTTCATTCAGGTCGAATTCGTGGAATCGGAGTTTCAGGCGGCCTTCATTAAAAATGGCCATTTGCAGGACCTTTTCAACCTGGTATCCCAGCCGTTTGCTCTCTTGGTTGATTACCTTTGAAATATGGGCTATGGTTTTGGGCGTGGTGGTTATCGTCTCGTCCTGCAGCATCTGACTGGCAAGGGATATGGTTGAAATCGGCGTTTTCAGCTCATGGGTCATGTTATTAATAAAATCGTTCTTTATCTCCGACAATTTCTTCTGCCTGAAAATCACGAAGAGGGTATAGGCAAAAATGGCGATCAGCAAGCCGGTCAGGATTATGGTCGGGATAACCATAAATCCGGTTGATTTCAGCAGGTAACCCGAACGCTTGGGGAAATATACCACCAGGTAATTGGGCTGCTGTTCATAATCACTCGGAAAGAGTGGCAGCGGATATTCCTTTTTCTGCTTTAGTCTAGCAAAATCAGGACTTCCGCAAATAGTCCTTTCTTCTCCCCGGAATGATTTTACCGCATAGCGATAATCGAGGTTTATACCCTGCAATTTGAATTCTTCCGACAAGATGTTTTTCAGAAATTCCTCATCGATTCTTTCTTCAATTGGCCTGCTCCTGAAAAAGAACTTCTGCAGCATCTGGGCATTTTCATTGAGACGGCGCTGTAACAAAAGCTGCTGCTGTAGGTTGTAATCATGCAGCTTATCAAAAGCAGAAGGAAATTCCCCCGGCATGCCCCTGGTGGTCTGATCAAGGGTTACCAGGGTGTCGCTGAAATGAAACTCCATCTGCTGCTGAAAGCTCTGAGGATTTCGCGAATAACTGAAAGAGAGTCTGAAGTCGGGGTCTTTCAGTCCCCGTGGAATAAGGTTGCCAAAAGAGGGGATTTCCAGGCCGGGTGCACCCTGCTGATGAGCAATGAACAACTCTTCCTCCAGAAGCAGCACCCTTTCATGCTCTTCCATCTTCCTGACAACCTGTGACAGGGCATGACGTACCGTCTGGTCGAATTGCTCTTCCCTGATTTTCGACGCCACTCTGATGTTGCTGGTCTGTACCAGGATTAATCCAACCAAAACCACAGCCATCAAGACGATTAACGTGACCAACCTCTTTTTACTCATGCCGCAAATATAGTTTTAAGAACCCTGATTTATAGATTCTTAACATTATTTAACCAGAAAAAATCAGGGTAAAAGTTCAAATAAAAATTTGCAGGGTGAATAATCCCTGATATTCAGCATTTACAGTTGCCGGATCACTTCTCCGACAATTCTGGGATAATGTGCATACTCAAGCAGATGAATTTTTGCCGCCAGGGTATCGGGCGTGTCATTTGGTTCCACACAACAACGTGCTTGGAAAATGATGGCTCCATCATCATATTTTTCATTCACATAATGAATGGTAATACCTGAGTACTTTTCCCCGTTGCGGATAACCGCCTCATGCACATGATGACCGTACATGCTTTTCCCCCCGTACTGAGGCAGAAGTGCAGGGTGAATATTGATAATGGGGAAAGTCCGGATCAGATCTTCGGGAATCAGCCACAGAAAACCTGCCAGGACAACCAGATCAGTCTTCTTTTCAATGAGATAGTCTTTTATTTCCGTGGTGTGGTAGAGCTGATCCCTGGAAAAGACTTTTGTTTCAATACCCAATCCGGCAGCCCGTGACAGGGCATAAGCTCCTGGATTGTTCGAAAGGAGACACTCTACTTTAATCTCCTGATTACCCGAATAATACTCTATAATACGCTGTGCATTTGTACCTGATCCCGAGGCAAAAATTGCAATATGTTTGACCTTCAATTTGAATATTTTTTAAGCTTGAATATTTGAATAATACGTTCAAATTTAACTTCTTATACCGGAGGCATAATCAGTAAATGGATAAATTTTAAGTTGAATTGTTTGAATTATAGTTTGTAAATTTATTACTTTGCACCGAAAATTTAAAAAACATTTTAGTAATCACTTAAATTTTGAGCTATGTCTGATATTGCTGCAAAAGTAAAGGAAATCATCGTTAACAAATTAGGCGTTGATGAGAGCGAAGTAACCGATGATGCATCATTCACCAATGATTTAGGAGCTGACTCCCTGGATACAGTTGAGCTGATCATGGAATTTGAAAAAGAGTTCGACCTCGCAATACCGGATGATCAGGCGGAAAAAATTGCAACTGTTGGAGAAGCAATCAAACACATTGAAGAAGGTTTAAAAAACAAATAAAAACCCGAAAGATCGTTGTATGGAGTTAAAGCGGGTTGTTGTTACAGGAATAGGGGCCATCTCACCTTTAGGCAATTCAGTTGATACTTTCTGGGAAAATTTAAGAAACGGAGTAAGCGGAGCTGCGCCGATCACAAAATTCGATACTCAATACCACAGGACCAGATTTGCCTGTGAAGTAAAGAATTTTGATCCTGCCGATTATGAAATGGAAAGGAAAGAAGCGCGCAAATATGACCTCTATACCCAGTTTGCTTTCGGAGCTGCCGTGCAGGCGGTGAAAGATTCAGGTATTGACTTTGACACCATTGATAAAGAGAAGGCAGGAATTATTTGGGGCTCAGGCATAGGCGGGCTACAGACTTTTTTCGAGGAAGTGATGGCGTACAAGCCGGAGAGGCCACAATTCTCACCATTTTTTATTCCTAAAATGATTGCCAATATTGCAGGCGGTCTGTTATCCATCAAATATGGATTAAGGGGTCCCAATTATACTACTGTGACAGCTTGCTCTTCCTCTTCTCATGCCATCATTGAGGCTTTTAACAAGATCCGGCTCGGGAAAACACCACTTATGATTACCGGCGGTTCGGAAGCAGGGGTTAACGAGGCTGCCATGGCCGGATTCAACTCAATGAGAGCTATTTCCACCAGGAATGATGATCCTGCCACAGCGTCACGGCCTTTTGACAAAGACCGTGACGGCTTTGTGATGGGAGAAGGTGCCGGTGCGCTCATACTCGAAGAGTATGAATCGGCATTGCGCCGGGGTGCAAAAATATATGCCGAAGTCCTGGGTGGAGGAATGTCAGCTGATGCTTACCACATGACCGCACCCGATCCCGAGGGTAACGGTGCCCGACTGGTCATGAAATGGGCAATTGAAGATGCCGGAATTGCCACGACAGATGTGGACTATATCAATGTCCACGGAACATCCACCCCACTGGGCGATATTGCTGAAATCAAAGCCATCACTGGCGTTTTCGGTGAACACGCTTATAATCTCAGCATCAGCGCCACCAAATCCATGACCGGACACCTGCTTGGCGCGGCCGGAGCCGTAGAAGGTATTGCCACCATCCTCGCTCTCCGGGACGGGATAATTCCTCCTACCATCAACCACTTTACCGATGATCCCGAATTAGACAACCGGATCGATTATACCTTTAACGTAGCTAAAACACGGGATATCAGGATTGCCCTGAGCAATACCTTCGGTTTTGGAGGTCATAATGCGACAATTGCATTTAAAAAATATTGATTATCAGTGTTTTATAAATTCATCCAAAGGATAAAACTCTTTTCCTCTCCCAGAAAAGAGTTTTATCTGTTTCTTAAAAACCTGATCGGTTTTTATCCTCAAAAACTCGTTTTTTACGATATCGCCTTTACCCATCGCTCTTCTTCGAGAACCGATTCGCAAGGGCATGTGGTAAATAATGAACGCCTGGAATACTTGGGAGATGCCATCCTGGGTGCCGTTATTGCCGATTTTTTGTACAATCGTTTTCCTCAGGAAGACGAGGGATTCCTTACCAAAATGAGATCCAAACTGGTCAACCGGGCTACCCTGACCAATTTGACTTATGAAATGGGACTCAATGTTTATATTGATTCGAATACCAACAATTCAGTTGAAAAGAGCCATATCTTCGGCGATGCCCTTGAAGCCCTCATAGGCGCCATATACATCGACAAAGGATACGGGGCATCTAAATATTTCATCACCAAGAGAATATTGTCCCGCTATATCGATTTACGCGAACTTGAACAGCTAGACCTGAATTTCAAGAGTAAACTGATTGAATGGAGCCAGAAAAACAAACAGGAGGTTAAGTTCGAAACGGTGGAGGAATATACCGGCAACACCAAGCAACCCAGATTTGTATCGGTGGTGGAGATTAACCACAAGGAAGTAGGAAGAGGAAACGGGGCATCCAAAAAGGAAGCTCAGCAAAACGCAGCCATGAAAGCACTCCAGAAAATGGAAATTTCTGTTCCTTGATGGTGGGAGTTAATCAATTCTTTTCAAATGAACATTTACCTTGTGTATGGTCTGGGATTTTTGGGGCAGATGCTCTTTTTCAGCCGTACAATAATCCAGTGGTTCAAATCGGAAAACGAAGGAGAGGCCGTATCTCCGGTCCTGTTTTGGAAAATCAGCCTGGTAGCTTCCCAGCTGATGTTGTTCTACGGTATACTCCGGCATGACTTTGCCATTATGCTGGGCCAGTTCATCGTTTACTACATTTATGTCAGGAACCTGCAGCTGAAAAATGCATGGAAGAATATTTTCCCGTTTTTCAGGTTGTTCATCATTGCTGTTCCCCTGCTGATTATTACCTGGCTGTGTACCAATAAGACGATCAACTTCACCACCCTCTTCAAAAATGAGCAAATTCCCTTCTGGCTCCTGATCCTGGGTACCACCGGACAGGTCATCTTTTCGTTCCGGTTTGTATACCAGTGGATATACTCCGAGAAAGAGAAAGAGTCGGTTTTACCCGGTGTATTCTGGATGATCAGCATTCTGGGGGCCCTTATTATTTTCATTTATGCGATTTTCAGGCTCGATCCGGTATTGTTCCTCTCCAACCTGCTGGGTCTCTTCATATACGTCAGAAACCTGCTTCTCTGCTTCGGGAGGGGCAGCCTGGTCTCCCGAATGAACAACACGGCAATCCATAACCTGTCGAAAAAGATCAGCGACAAAATCAAATAATGATGGGTCAGCCAGCGCTGTCTGACCGGATCAAACATGCAGGCTGCTTTACCAATGAATGGTGTAAAGCCGCATCAGCATGGAATCTTTCACCGTCAGGAAATCAGCTTTCAGCTCTTTTTTAACCGGCTCGGAAGGAGGAGCTTCAACCTTCAGCGGATCGACCGGGGAACCGTTTTTATAAACCCGGAAATCAAGATGCGAACCTGTGGACAAGCCAGTAGAACCGACATATCCGATGACATCACCCTGCCGGACATGCCCTCCGGAAACGATACCTTTGGCAAAACCGGACAAGTGCATATAGACCGTCGTATACATCGAATTATGCCTGACTTTCACACAATTACCGGCTCCCCCCATATAGGATCTTTCAATTACAGTACCGTCCCCGATGGTCATCACCGGAGTTCCTTTCGGAGCTGCATAATCCACCCCGAAATGAGGCCTCCTGATTTTCAGGATGGGATGCAGGCGGCTACCAGAAAACCGGGAACTGATTCTTGAGAACTGAAGGGGTGCTTTTAAAAAGGCTTTCCGGAGGTTTTCACCACGGTCATCGAAATAATCGGCTTTGTCTCCCTGGAAATATCGGAAAGCATAAAAACTTCTCCCCATGTGCTGAAATTCGGCAGCATGGATCGTCCCAATCCCGATGGCTACAGAATCAACAAAGTGTTCCTCGTACATCACTCTGAAACGATCGCCCTTCTGAATCCCGAAAAAGTCTATGGTCCAGGCATAAATATCGGAAAGATCAAGGGCAAGCATGGGATCCAGGTGGTTGTCTTCAATGGTGTTCCACAAACTGGACTGGATAGTACCGCAAGCTGTCCGGTATTCCACCCTGACGTTCTTTTTCCCCGAATATATCGACATGCTGTCGGCGAGGTTGAAAACTACATAATCTACCCTGCTTCTTTCATAGACCAGGTAGCGGGCTTTTCGCAAGGAATCAGGTGTCTGGAAAACATAGAAGTTCTGCCCGCTTTTAATTCTCCGCAGATCAAAAATTCCTTTCGAAGCACGGACCAATTGATCCACTTCTGTCATGGTCAGACCAAATCGGGTTAAGATCTCACCCAGATTCTGATCCGGTCTGATGACACCTTCCTCAATTCTGAAAGAATCGACGGGAATGCCAAACATAAGTTCCGGGGCAGGAATGGTCACAACCTGTTCTTTCCTGAACAAGGGAAGGCCCAGTTTTTCGGAAAAAACAAGTACGGCAAGGATTGACAGGGTGAGGGTAACAAACAGGATTTCCGCTACAAATTTCTTCATCTTACAACTTTAACTGATCAAAACCTTGCCCATAAACCCCCATCACGCTGCCCATGGAGATAAATGCGCCGGGATCGATCTCTTTGATTTTCCGGAATATGGCTCCGGTCTCCTTTTTTCTGACCACGGTAATTACCACTTTGACTTTTTCCTTGGTATACCATCCGATCCCATCCACCACCGTTACACCCCGGTATTTCTGCTGATTGATGTAATCGGCAATTTCATCGTATTTCTGGGAGAAAATAAGCATTTGTGCCGAGCGGTTGGCTCCACTGAGAACCGCATCCAGGGCATAGGAAGCCACCCCCATGGTTACATATCCATAAACCAGTTTATCGACCGATTTCAACACAAAAAAGGAGGAGGCGATGATAATTACATCACAATACAGGATTATTCTTCCCGGACTGATGTTCCGGTATTTGTTGATCACAGCGGCAATGATATCCGTACCCCCCGTACTGCCGCCCCTGGAAAACACAATTCCCAACCCTATGCCGGAGATACCGCCTCCCAAAACTGCAGAGAGGAACAGATCATCGATCAGGGGTTCTTTTACAACCTGTTGGGTGAACGTCAGGGTAACCGATATGATCACCATGCTGTAGATCGTCTTGATCCCGAAATTAAATCCCAGTATACGGACAGAGATCAGCACCAGTACCACGTTGACCAGGAAGTAAGTCACACCCATCGGAAATCCGGTGGCATAATAGAGGACAGCGCCTACCCCGCTTACTCCGCCCGCGGTAATTTTAGCAGGAAGGATGAAAAAGGTCCAGGAAATGGAAAAAAGAACCAGTCCGATAGAGATTATCAGATAGTCTTCAAAAAATCTGATCCTGTCTTTCAGCTGTTGCTTCATTATCACCAATCTCAGGAAACCACTATATTAATAATTTTCTGAGGAACAACAATGATCTTCCGGATGATTTTCCCTTCCAGATATCTCCCTGTTTTTTCAAAACTTTTTACTGCAGCCTCTATTTCAGCTACTTCCATGGCAGCCGGCAATTCAATCTTAAATCTCATTTTCCCGTTGAATGAAACAGGATATTCAATGGTATCTTCCACCAGCAGGTTTTCGTTGACTTCAGGCCATTTTTCATAAGCCAGTGAGTTCTCATTCCCGTATAGCGACCATAACTCTTCGCCAAGATGCGGAGCGAACGGAGAGAGAATTTTGGTGAAAGCCTCCGCTGTCACACGGGTTACATGTCCTTTTTTCATCACATGGTTATTGAAAACCATCAGGAAGGAGATAGCCGTGTTGAATTTCAGGTTCTCAATCTCCTGGGAAACCCGGAATATCGTTTTATGCAACAGTTTTTCCGTATCCTCTTCTTCGGCTTCCGCAGAGATATTGGCCGGATCAGAGAAAAAACGATGAGCCCGGGTCAGGAAATTATGCACTCCTTTCACCCCGTTTTCCGTCCAGGGTTTCCGCTCATCCAAAGGTCCCATGAACATTTCATACAAGCGGAGTGAATCTGCTCCGTACTGTCTGACTACATCATCCGGGTTGATCACATTTTTAAGTGATTTTGACATTTTGGCCACGATCTGGCGCAACTCATCCCCCGTTTCCCGGTGAAAGTACCTGCCATCCCTTTCTTCCACCAGGTCGGAACTGACTTTGGCTCCCATTGCCGTCTCATATGCGAAAGCCAGGATCATCCCCTGGTTGAAAAGTTTGGTGAAAGGTTCGTCGGTGGAGACAATGCCGAGGTCGAACAGTACTTTATGCCAGAAGCGGCTGTATAAAAGGTGCAGAACGGCATGTTCTGCCCCCCCGATATAAAGGTCAACCGGCATCCAGTATTTTTCAAGTTGCGGATCAAAAATCCGCTCCTGATTCCGGGGATCTACGAACCGCAGGTAATACCAGCATGAGCCGGCCCATTGCGGCATGGTATTGGTTTCGCGCCGTCCTTTCCGGCCCTTTCCATCTGTAACGCCAAGCCATTCCCGGGCGTTGGCCAAGGGTGATTCCCCACCCTCTCCCGGTTCATATCTCTCCAGTTCAGGAAGCCTGACCGGGAGATCGTCATCCAGGGTAACTTCGCCATCATCCCAGTGGATGACAGGAAATGGTTCTCCCCAATAACGCTGACGGCTGAAAAGCCAGTCCCGAATCTTGTAATTGGTGGTGGCTTTACCCAGGTTACGCTCCTCGAGCCAGCGAATAATGGTCTCTATCCCCTTCTCCTTGTTCATCCCGTTGATATCGAGACCTAAAACAGGATTGGCCGAATTGATATATGCACCGTCTTCCGTCCAGCAGGCAGAGCCGGCAAGCACCTTTTCACGGAGCTCACTTTCGGCCTTTACGGGATCAAGGATGCAGATAACCGGAATATTGAATTTCATAGCAAACTCAAAGTCGCGGGTATCGTGCGCAGGAACAGCCATGATGGCACCGGTTCCGTAACCCATCAGCACGTAATCAGCAATCCAGATCGGTATGGGTAATCCTGTAACGGGATTGATGGCGTAACGACCCGTGAAAACACCAGTTTTGTCTTTGGCCAGCTCTGTCCGGTCAAGGTCCGATTTCAGGGAAGCGGCCTGCACATATTCATCCACGGCCTGTCTGTATTCGGGTGTGACCAGATCATCCACCAGCGGGTGCTCCGGGGAAACCACCATGTAAGTGGCACCAAAAAGGGTATCCGGGCGGGTGGTATATACCCTCAGTTTTTCGGAACTGCCTTCCAGCTTAAAATCGACTTCAGCACCCTGCGACTTACCGATCCAGTTGCGCTGCATGTCTTTCACCCCCTCCGGCCAATCAAGCGACTCGAGCCCCTCCAGCAAACGCTCGGCATATTGTGGAATACGTAACAACCACTGTTTCAGGTTCTTCCTTACAACCTGATTCCCGCATTTCTCATGTGACCCATCAGCCAACACCTCTTCATTGGCACACACAGTGCGGCATGACTGGCACCACCACACCTGCGCATTGTCATAATAGGCAAGTCTTTTGTCATCGACATATCCCCTGACTGCCTCCCTACCCTGTTGTATGACCTCTTCCGGTATCGGAAGTTCACTTACGGGACGTCCTTTTTTCATTTCAGGATCGTACCAGGTATTGAACAGCCTGGAAAATATCCATTGTGTCCATTTAAAATATTCAGGATCGGTGGTATTGATCTCCCGGCTCCAGTCATAACTCAGTCCAAGCGACTTGATCTGCCGGCGGAAGGTATCACAGTTCTTCCGAGTGGTGACAGCCGGATGGGTTCCAGTCTGAATGGCATATTGTTCGGCGGGAAGTCCGAATGCATCCCATCCCATCGGATGAAGCACATTGAAACCTTTCATCCGTTTGTACCTGCTGACAATATCCGTAGCAGTGTAACCTTCCGGATGTCCCACATGCAATCCAGCTCCTGAAGGATAAGGGAACATGTCGAGAATGTAATATTTAGGTTTGGAAAAATCGTTCTCCGTTTGAAAGGTATGGTTATCTTCCCAGTATTTCTGCCATTTTGGCTCAATATCCCAAAAATTGTATTCCATGGCGATATGCTTGTTCGTTCAAAAAATAAGGCGCAAAGTTAAAAATAAAAGAGGCTGATTCAGAATTTTGAAACAGCCTCTTTCACAATTTTTGGATGATTCCACTTAATAAGTTACCACAGGGGGCAGGCTCTTAGCCTGCTCGACAAAGTTAACCACCTGTTTCAGTGCAGGAACCGCCCGTGTGATCTTTTTTTCAGCCTGAACCTCCACAAGTTTGGCATGGAGATTCTCAGCATTGCGATTTCTGAGTTCCTTCACAGTGTCCACCCCCGCAGCCTCGAGGAGTTCCGAAAATTGCGGCCCAACTCCCTTGATCCGGAATAGATCTGCTTTGTTCACCCAATTCAGTATTTTACTTTCATCTACACCTGACTCTTCAGCAATGGTTTTACGACCATTGCGACTGGCACCCTTTGCCAGCAGTCCTTCCACAGTAGTTACCCCAGCTTTCGCCAGTTTTTCAGCGAAAACCGGACCGATACCTTCAATTTCTGCAATTTTTTTTGCCATGATCTTTTAGTTTTAATGGGTATTAATCTGATTTTTGGTCTCAAATCATGAAAAACACGATTTCAGTTCTCTAAAATACTAAATTATATTGAGCTTCTAATATTCAATTTTGTTTGCCTTTTTTTCCCAGAGCTTGAAAACATTCAGCGTTTCCCGGAGAGGAAGTGATACTACCGGTAATTTCCTCTCACAGACAGGCAGAGCGATCTCATCATAAATAAAGGCATCATCAAAGCCGGCCTTTGCCGCATCCTCCCGTCCTGATCCATAATACAATTTAGCCGGCCGGGCCCAGTATACGGCACCCAGGCACATGGGACACGGTTCGCAGCTGCTGTATATTTCACAACCGTTCAGCTGAAATGTTCCCAGCTTTTTACAGGCGTCACGGATTGCCATCACTTCAGCGTGGGCAGTCGGATCGTTGGAAGAGGTAACCTGATTGAAGCCTTCCCCGACGATTCTTCCATCTTTGACCACTACCGCCCCGAACGGTCCCCCAAGTCCATTTTCCACAGCATATACTGCCAGTTCAGCCGCCCGCTTCATGAAATGCTGCTTTTCGGAATCTTCATTATCCATATTTTAATGAAATGATAAGTAAATTTAATCATTTAGTCCATTTTTCCGTTAATTCTGAACAAAATTTCCCCCTTTTTGAGAATCCCCCATCTTGTTAATGCGACCTTGAGAGCCGGCTGTTGCTGAAGGAATCAGTTTGTGCAGGTGAACCGGAGAAATAGGGAATGCAAAAGTTAAAATTGGATAATAACGTCTGAATCATTAAATTTGCTCAATAACCAGCAGAACTGAAGAATGAAGAGCGAAGGTGCGGAGGTGTTTCTTTTTAACGAATTGAAAGCCGGAAATCCCCGTGCATTTGATTGCATATTCCGTGATTATTACTCTTTACTCTGCCGGTATTCCTATTCACTGGTCCGCGATAAGGACAATGCCCAAAGCTTGGTTCAAAACGCTTTTGTGCGATTGTGGGAAAACCGTTTTTCACTGGATCATGTGACCAACCTGCCTGCCTACCTGACCAGTATGGTCCGCAGTGAATCATTGAATTGGCTGCGTCATGAAAAACACAATCTGCATCTGGCCTCTCTTCCTCCCGATCTGAGATCCGAAAATCCGCGTGAAGGTGACATACATGCATCCGATTTTACCGGGAAGCTGGTGATTTCGATCTCCACTTTGCCTGACCGGTGCAGGGAAGCCTTTGAAATGAGCCGTTTTGATAACCTGACCGCCCGGGAAATCGCCGATAGAATGGGTATTTCGGTGAAGGGAGTGGAAGCATTGATCACCCGGGCACTGAAATCCCTTCGCGCTGAATTATCTGAATTTCTGCCCAGTCGCGAAGGAAAAGAAGAAAAGGGTTGCATCCTCTTTTTACTTCTCCGGAATTTCTGTAAAAAGGCATTTTCATAAATTTTTAAAAAAAAACGATTTTCCATATAGGGTATGCCATACCCTGATGTTTCATTATTATAGAACAAATGAAATGAAAGCTGTTTTAGACATCAACGATATAATTGTCAGGTCATTCACTGAAAAGTTGACCGAAGAGGAAAGGCTTTTTCTGGAAAAATGGAAATCTGAAAGTTCTGAAAATATATCGGAGTACCATGATTATGAGGCCATATGGGCTGAATCGGGAAAGCTAGCCGGCACTTTGGAGATCGACCTGCCTGGGTCCATGGAACGGATCCGGAGGAGAACCGGGATTGACCGCTTTATTTTCATCCGTAAGTTTTTTTTGTTACAGGCCGCAGCAGTATTGGTTCTGGCTGTCCTGATTACTTCCGTGTATTCCTGGATACAGGAAAAAAAGGACATTCCGGGAGAAGAATTGATGGCTTACCAGGAGGTGAAAGCACCTTACGGAACCCAAACCCGTCTGGAACTTCATGACGGTACCGTTGTTTTCCTCAATTCCGGAAGCATATTGAAATTCCCTGTTGCATTCAGGGAAAACGTTTCAAGGAAAGTATGGTTAACCGGTGAAGGTTTCTTTGAAGTAAAAAAAGAGGATAATAAAACTCCGTTTGTGGTGGATGCCGGATCATTGCTGATCAACGTAACCGGTACCCGTTTCAACGTGGACGCTTACCCCGGGAATCAGGAGATCTCGGTAGCTTTGGCAGAGGGAGAGGTGATCCTTCAAAAGGAAAAGCAGAGTGAAATCACAGACCTGACCACGCTGAAACCCAGGGAAGTGGCATACTGGGATTCGGCAGGCAATAAAATGAATATCATCCAGCACACTGACTTGGAAAAGTACATTGCCTGGACCGAAGGAAAGATCATTTTCAGCGATGATCCGATCCGGACTGTAATACAAAAGCTGGAGAATTGGTATAATGTCGATATTGAAATTGCCGACAGCAGGGTCATGAAATACCGCTTCACCGGAGTTTTCTTTGATGAACCGCTGAATCAGGTACTTCATCTGCTCAGCATCTCTTCGGGTATGGAATATATTGTTATTCCTGCCGTAAAGCAAAACGACAATTCCTATTCAAAACGCAAAATCATCTTAAAATCGAAAAGAACATGACCTAATAAATCATTTGCCTATGATTATATGAGACCAAAAAAAAACAGGAAAGTGTTGGCTGCACCTCCCTGTTTCAGCTATACCCTGCGCAAAGCAGGAGAATAATGAAGTATTAAAATAAATCAAACAAATTTATGGAAAAAATTAACTTTTGGGGGAAAATCATGCAGATTAAAAATCTGCAAAAGATGCTTTTAATTATGAGACTGACACTATTTATCATCGTTGCATCCGCATTGAGTGTTTTTGCTTCTGACAGTTATTCGCAGAATACGCGGATCTCGCTCGAACTGAAGAACACTACGGTGAAAGATGCATTAAAAGCCATCGAGAACACAAGTGAGTTCTACTTCATTTACAACAATGAGCTTATCGATGTAAACCGTAAAATTGACATCAATGTCAGGGATGAGAGGATTGTTGACATTCTGGGAGAGATATTCGCAGGGCAGGATGTGGAATTTACCGTGATTGACCGCAAAATTGTTCTATCTCCTTCTGAAATCACTTCCGTGCAGGCGCAAATCCAGATTTCGGGAAAAGTGACAGACAGGAGCGGAAATGCCCTACCCGGTGTAGCTGTGGTCGTAAAAGGCACTACGCAGGGAACCATCACCGATAACAACGGGAATTTCAGGCTGTCTATTCCGACCGATGCCCAAACATTACTGTTTTCATTTGTCGGGATGCGGAGCCAGGAGGTTCTGATCGGGAACAAAACGACTTTTAATATAATCATGGAAGAAGAGACCATCGGGATAGAGGAAGTAGTGGCTGTAGGATATGGCACACAGAAGAAAAGCGACCTGACAGGTGCCATTACCCAGGTAAAAGCAGCAGAACTTACCTCAGTGATGGGTTCCAATCCGGTTCAGGCGTTGCAGGGTCGTGCAGCCGGTGTGGCAGTGCTCACCAACAATGCCCCCGGGTCATCCCCAACCTTGCGTATTCGGGGAAGCAGCTCCATCAATGCAGGAAATGATCCCCTTTATGTGGTGGATGGTTTCCCGCTGATGAACAGTAACCTGAATGACATCAATCCCAATGACATTGAATCCATAGAGGTATTGAAGGATGCATCTTCATCAGCTATTTACGGATCAAGAGGGGCCAACGGTGTGGTGATTGTCACCACGAAGAAAGGGCAGCAGGGCAGAAACGACCTGTCCGTCAATTCGTACTTCGGGGTTCAGACTCCTGAACGTCTGGTGGAAATGCTCGGCCGGGAAGAATTTATTGATTATGTGAACACCGCCTATACCTATTCCAAGGGTTCACCGGTATACACTACCGCCAAACCGGCTCCCGATTATAATACCGACTGGCAGGATGCCATAGTCCGGGATATGGCCACCATTCAGGAGCACTCGGTCACCTTCATGGGAGGGAAAGACAAAACCAGCTTCATGCTTTCAGGGGGTCTTTTTTCACAGCAGGGATTGCTTCCGGCATCCGGTTTTGACAAATACACCCTGCGGTCCAATCTGAACCATGAATTCAGAAAATGGCTCATGGTCGGGACACATCTGCAATACAGCAGTGCACAGCAGGATATCAGGGATAACCCGACAGGTAATATCTTCAGGTTTGGCTGGCCAACCATGCCGGTTAAAAATGCAGATGGCTCCTGGTATTATTCATTCCTCGATCCGCAGCATGATTCCTACATTGAAGGGAAATGGAATCCCGTGGCCGATGCGACTGAAGTTACGGATGAATCGGTTCGCAACCGTTTGCTGGGTGATGTTTTTGCCGAATTCACGATACACAAGAACCTGAAATTCAAAACCAACTTCGGCGTCGATATTTCCAACCAGAAAAGATACCAGTACAATTCCTCCAAATCCTCAGGGGGTATGAGTTCAGGGGGGAAAGGGCTCGGAGGACAGACTTATAACAAGATGACATCCAAGTTGACTGAGAATATCCTGACCTATTCGAACGTATGGAACAATGTCCACCGGCTGACGGCCACAGCTGTATATTCCTACCAGGACTATCTGTATGATGCTTTGACGATCAGCGGCAGTGGTTTTCAGAATGATGCCACCGGGGCCAATGACATGTCGCTGGCCGACAGGTCAAGTGTTACCTACAGCTCGACCAAATACGGGAACAAGCTGATTTCCTGGACAGCCAGGGCATCTTATGTGTTCAATGACAAATACATGTTTACAACTACCGGCAGGTATGATGGCTCTTCCCGTTTCGGAGCCAACAACAAATGGGGATTTTTCCCTTCGGTAGGTGTGGGATGGCGCGTCAGCCAGGAGTCATTCCTGAACGGCAATAAAGTCATCTCCAATCTCAAGCTGCGTGCAAGCTATGGTGTGACCGGGAATCAAGAGATCAGTAACTATGCTTCGCTGCCGAAACTGACCTCCGTCTATTACGTTTTCAACAATGCACTTCTGCAGGGATTTACCGAATCGATCGGAAATTCAGACCTGCGCTGGGAAAGAACCACCCAGTACGACCTCGGATTTGACCTCGGTTTATTTAAGAAGCTGGACATCAGTGTGGATTATTATGACCGTACCACCAATGACCTGCTTTACAACGTGCCCATTCCCACCACTTCGGGATATTCGAGCATCCTCGACAACATCGGAGAGGTAAAAAACAACGGTTTGGAAATTGCCGTGAATAGCCTTATCCTGGACAGGGAAGTGAAATGGTCTTTGGGAGGCAATATCTCGTTGAACCGGAACAAGATTGCGGCTTTATATGGAGATGTTCAGAAGATTCTGCTCGGAACCTCATCCAATGGTTATGCCCGTTACCTGGAAGTCGGCAAGCCTGTGAACGCCATTTACACCCGTGAATCGGGCGGTATCATCAACACCCAGGAAAAACTCGACGCTTACAGAAAGATCAAATCTACCGCCAACATGGGCGAAGAGATGTATATTGACCACACGCCCAATAATTCAATCGGAATCGATGACTATATCTGCATCGGATCCCCGGAGCCCAAATTCTTTTACGGTCTTTCAACAAACCTGTCGTATAAGAACTTTTCGCTCGACATTTACGGACAGGGAGCATACGATTATGCATCGGTCGCAGGGATTGACAACAGTGCATTTGGAAGCACCTCCATCGTGATCGGATATGCCACGGCCACAGACAGTTACCTGATGTACGGGGAGAACCAGCTGCTGAACCAGAACTATCAACCTTCGAAATATGCCTACGACCGGATGTGGAGTGAGAGCAATCCCAACGGAACCTTCCCGAGGGCCGGAGCAAAGGACATGTATTTCTCTGACAGAACCAGTGCCCATTGGAGTTATTTCATCGTGAAAAACATTAAACTGGGTTACGATTTCTCCTCTCTCATCAAAAAAGCAGACTGGGTCAAGGAACTGACTGTTTTCCTGAATGCGCAGAACTATATCAGCTATGCAAACCATCGCGGTTACAACCCGGAAAACGGCGACACCACTTATCCCTGGGCCAAAACGATGATATTCGGAATCAATGCTAAATTTTAAACCTGTAAAACGTTATATCATGAAATTCATTAAATATATCTTTCTTTCTGCTGCTTTGCTGGGATTCAGCCAATGCACTGATCTGGAGGAAAATCCATACACCTTCCTCTCTCCTACCAATTTCTACCAGAATGAAGAAGAACTCAAGATGGCGGTCGTCAGTGTCTATGATGGATTCCAGAATGCCTGGGGAGGAGCCAACTATCTCTATCACATGTATCTTGAAGTTTTGACAGAGTTCGGGGCACCGGCATATGCAAAAGACGATGTTCACCTGTGGAATGCATGGGTAGATGTGAACAATCCTGCCCGGACCTTTACAACCGCCTGGCCAAGGGCTTATCAGGTTATCAACCGTGCAAATATCGTGATTGGCCGGGGAGAAGGGATTCAGATGGACGGAACCGCGAAAAAAAGATATTTTGCTGAAGTCCGTTTTCTAAGAGCTTTATCCTATTATAACCTGGTCCGGATTTTTGGTGGCGTCCCAGTACCTGAATCTTACACCGCTTCCAAAGAGGGATTGGAGATCCCGAGAAAAACGGTGGAAGAAACCTATGCTCAGATCATTGCAGACCTGGAATACGCGGAAGCAAACCTCCCGTTGAAGTCGGCCTATGCTGCAACCGACAAATGGAGACCCGGCAAAGGCGCAGCACAGGCATTCCTTGGCGAAGTCTATCTGACCCGTGCCAGTATGGAAGGAAACGCCACTTTCTACCAGAAATCTAAAGAATACAGCGGGAAGGTGATCTCATCCAATGAATATCAGCTTGAACCCGACTTTAAAAACCTCTGGTTCTGGTGGAATACAAACAACAAAAACGGTAAGGAATCAATTTTTGAAATCCAGTATGGACAACTCAGCAGCGAATACAACAACCTGCACGTAATGTTCGGGGTTAATATCACTGAAGCCAGCATCGGTTGTTACATGTACCGGCGATATGGCCCGACCATTCAGGCTTATCAGTCATACAGCGATCAGGATGCGAGGAAAAAAGGAACCTTCCTCGACCGGTTTTACCGTACTTCCAACGGGGTAATCACCGACACCCTGGTTTTTGTTCCTGCCGACAAAGGCTATTATCCCGGATCCCGGAAATGGAACACAGCCTCTCCCGGAAATATCAAATTTTATGACAGAACACCTGAATCGGCCACATTGAAGATGCCGCAGGCCAACATTTATGTAATGCGCTATTCCGATGTGCTGCTGAATTACGCAGAAGCTGAAAACATGATAAACGGACCTACTGCAGACGCCCTGGCAAAATTCAATTCAGTAAGAACCAGGGCCGGTCTCGGCGCCCTCACCGGAATGTCCAAAACCCAGCTGGATGATTATATCTTCCGTGAAAGAGGCTGGGAATTCATCGGAGAATCACAACTCTACTTCGACGAATTGCGTACCGACCGTTTGGGAAAAAATGTAAAAGCCTGTTTCGACGAATCGGTTGCCCTGGGTATCTACATGTACAAGGATGCCAAGCTGGAATTCGTACCCAAAAAGAGCTTCCTGTGGAAAATACCCACCTACGATCTGGATTCCAACCCGGCTCTGGAACAAAACCCGGATAATGTTTCAAATTAGCTGATCAGTAATACGAAGAGGCTGTATCAAACGAAATAACTCTGCGCGAATACTCTCTGTGAATTCTGTGTGACAATTCTTTTCAAATACACAGAAAGCACACAGGAAACACAGGCCACACAGTGATCTTTTGATACAGCCTCTTTTTTATACCTAAACAACCTGAGGAAATGAAACCGGTTTGCCTTTGTCTCTCGTTTTTTCTGCTCCTGAACCTTTGTTTACAGGCCGGGCAAAAAGGGGGATATCTGCCGAAACAGGCTTTGGCCCTGTACGATACGATCACCGACAAACCGTTTCGGCACACCCCCAGTAAGGCTGCAGAATGGTTCCCGGAAGCCGGATTCGGTTTGTTCATTCACTGGGGAATTCACAGCGTGGCTGCCCTGGATCCCTCCTGGTCCATGCTGAAAAACTGCCCCTGGCTGAAAGAGGACCGAACGGTAACTCCTGAGCAGTATTACCGGCTTGCCCATGAATTCAACCCGCAGAACTACGATCCTGAAAAGTGGGTGGTGGTTGCTAAAGCTGCCGGTTTCCAATACATGGTTATCACCACAAAACATCACGACGGATATTGCCTGTGGCCTTCCGGCTATGGAAAATTCAATACCGGGAACTTCATGGGCGGCCGTGACTTATTGAAACCTTTCGTCGATGCCTGCCGGAAATACGGCATGAAGATCGGGTTTTATTTTTCCCCCCGTGACTGGAGCAATCCCGATTATCCCCCCGCCGTGAAGAATTCCGACTTCGAACAGAAAATCACCGGTATCCGTTATCCTGAAGAAATCAACCAGCAAAAATTTGACAGCTTTTTCAGGTATACCCTCGGTCAACTCAGTGAAATCCTGACCCTCTACGGGAAGATCGACGTGTTGTGGTTTGACGGGATCGACTGGCCGGGGGTGAACACCCATTCCGGGAAGTTGCATGCCTGGCTGCGTGCAGTTCAGCCCGACATGGTGATCAATCCCCGGTGGGAAACCAACGATGAAAAACTGGATTTCGGAGACTTCCGGACTGAAGAGATCCAGTGGCGGAAGCATATGGACAGCCGCCCTTATGCCCCAGGAACCTGGTGGGAATTCAATGAAACATGGAGCGGACACTGGGGCTATTCCCCACTGGCACTCTATCGTGATTTCGATAAGGTAATGGCTGCTCTGGTATACACCCGCTCATACGGTGGAAATTACCTGCCCGATATTGGCCCTCAACCCGACGGTAACATGCGTCCCGGCTTTTATGAACAGTGCCGGAAATTGTCGGACTGGATGGAAAAAAACAAGGAATCAGTGATCGGTACAACCGACTTTGCCGATTGGAAAGAGATTTCGAATGTACCGCTTACCAGGCGGCAGGCATGCATTTATGCCCACCTGCTCAGCGATTTCCGCGGAGAAATACACATCAGATTCAAAACCAAGCCAGAGAAAGTCATACTCCTTGAGAATGGCAAATGCTTGCCCTTCGAATATCAAAACCAGGAGATCCTCATTCATACCGACCACATCCGGCGAAATTTCACAGATGACGTAATTAAAATCTCCTTCATCGAATGATTGATTATTTCTATCTTTAAATAGAGCAAATTACAATAAAACATGAAACTATTCCTGATTACACTCGGTCTGCTCTTACCCGCCCTTCTATTTTCCCAGCAAACCGAGATCCGGTATCTCTCGGGCAAAGATTGTAACCAGACTGTCGACTGGCAGTTTTTTTGTTCCGAAGGAAGGAATTCAGGGAAATGGACAACGATCCCCGTTCCTTCAAACTGGGAACTGCAGGGGTTCGGAAAATACAACTACGGGCACGACAAAGATTCTGTCCGCGGGAAGGAGGTCGGTTTCTACAAATATGAATTCCGGGTACCCCGGGAGTGGAAGACAAAAAAAGTAAATATTGTTTTTGATGGCTCCATGACCGATACCGAGGTAAAGATTAACGGGAAGCAGGCAGGTCCTGTGCACAGGGGATCGTTTTACCGTTTCAGTTACGACATCTCTGGGCTCCTCAGATATGACAGAACCAATCTGCTGGAGGTAAAAGTAGCCAAGCACTCAGCCAACGAATCGGTCAATAAGGCAGAACGCTATTGCGACTTCTGGATTTTTGGCGGTATCTTCCGCCCGGTATACCTGGAAGCCAAACCGTTGGAGAATTTCACCCGGGCCGCAATCGATGCCCAGGCTGACGGAACCTTCAGCGCCGATCTTTTTATGGACGGCATTTCT
>CAYWTT010000004.1:0-33820 GCA_964461245.1 uncultured Prolixibacteraceae bacterium
CTCCTGATCAGCCTGATCTGGTCGGATGTCAGGGAAGTGCCCGAAGAAGCGACCACATTTTCAATCCCGGACTGGTGCATGGCCAGCACGTCGGTGTATCCCTCCACCAGGTAACATTTGTCGCTGCGTGAAATTTCACGCTTGGCCTGAAAAATACCATACACGATATGACTCTTGTGATAGATCTCAGACTCAGGAGAATTCAGGTATTTGGCTGTATTATGGTCTTCTTTCAGTATGCGTCCGCCAAAAGCGATCACCCGGCCGGCCACATTGTGTACGGGAAACATAACCCGCCCGGCAAAGCGGTCGCGGATCCAGTCGTCGCGCCGGATGGTAAGCCCTGTCTTTTCAAGAAATTCCATCCGGTATCCCTCTTTTTGTGCAGCTTCGGTGAAAATGCTTTTCCCGTCGGGACAAAAACCCAGTTCAAATTTCCGGATAATATCATCCCGGATACCCCTTTCATGAAAATAGCTGAGACCTACCCCCCGTCCTTCTGGATCTTCCCATAAATAACGGCTGAAATATCGCTGGGCAAACCCTGAAATGATCATCATGCTTTCCCGGTCGTCTTTTTGCTGTTTTTCTTCAGCCGACTCCTCTTTTTCAACGATGTCGATATGATATTTCCGTGCCAGGTATTTCAGTGCCTCGGGGTAGGAGAGGCTCTCGTGCTCCATGATGAAATTCACGGCATTTCCCCCTTTGCCACATCCGAAACATTTGAAGATTCCCTTGGATGGAGAGACTGTGAAAGATGGGGTCCTTTCATTATGGAACGGGCAGTTTCCCAGGTAATTGACCCCCCGGCGCTTGAGTTTTACAAAATCAGAAATCACCTCCACGATTTCTGAAGCATCCAGTATTCTTTCGATGGTCACCCGGTCAATCATATTGCAAAATTAAAAAATTACCTCCTCCTGGTATTGAAATAACCGGCAGAACTTATAATTTTAAAGATTGAACAGTCAGCCAATGGCCTGTAAAAATGGCCGGCAGAATAACTGTATGAAAAAATATCTGGAGTATGAAACTGAAAAATTTCTTGACAAAAGGCAAATTGCTCCTGCTTCTTTCAGCTCTTTCCCTGTCAGCCTATTCCCAACGGTTTGAGGGAGGTGTGCTGGCTGGTTTTAACGGAACTCAGGTCGCCGGAGACACGTACAACGGATACCATAAACCGGGTATTTTGGCCGGAGCCTATGTGCAAACCGACCTTGCACCCGCAGTTTTTGCCGGTATGGAACTGAAATTCGCGCAAAAAGGATCCCGAAGCCACACTGACGCGGAAAACCCGGAACCAGACAAGTATATCATGCGGCTGAATTATGCGGATCTTCCCTTTTACCTGGGTTTTCGTACCAATGACCTGATCTCGGTCATCGGCGGAGTATCTTTCGGATACCTGATCAGTTCGGTGGAGATCAATGAAGACGGTAAATTTCCTCGCGAAGATCAGGTGGCATTTAACACTTTTGACATCGAACCTTTTGTCGGATTTCGTTTTGATCTTACTTCAGCCATCAAGGCTGACCTGCGTCTGGGCTATTCAGTGATCCCTGTCAGGGGGAAACCGGAAAATGATCTGTGGTACTGGCGGCAGAACCAGTTCAACAATGTGCTTTCACTCGCTTTGTATTACCGGCTCGACCAGTGAAAATACGGGAAATGGAATTAAAAAGAAAAATCATCGTGGCTTTGACCGGGGCCAGCGGAGCCATATATGCCAGGCTTCTGCTGGAAGAACTGCATATGCACGCTTCCTGCCTCGGCGAAGTGGCAGTAATCTTTTCTCACAATGCCGCGGATATCTGGAATTACGAACTGCAAGAGCCTTTCATTCCGGTATCACCGGTAAAAATGTATGATAAAACAGATTTTTATGCACCCTTTGCTTCCGGCTCTTCAACTTTCGACACCATGATCATCTGCCCCTGTTCCATGGGAACACTGGGAAGAATAGCCGCCGGGATCTCGGATGACCTGATCACCCGGGCTGCCGATGTGATGCTTAAAGAACGGAGAAAACTGATTTTGGTACCCCGTGAAACTCCCTATAATCTGATTCATATCCGGAACATGGAGACCGTTACCATATCCGGCGGAATCATTTGTCCGGCTTCACCTTCATTCTATTCTCTTCCGGCAAATTTGAATGATGCGGTAAGAACAGTGGTTTTTCGTGTGCTGAAGCTTGCTGGTTTTGAAAGTGATTCGTTCAGTTGGGCCGAAAAAAAAGGGGAGTGAATTCCCCTTTGCCATTAAATTTTCTTTCAGACCGGATTAAGCCTTTCGCTTCATTAAATTGAGTGTGTCGTTCACACAATGTAATTTCTTCAGGTTCTCATCCTCTACATTCACCTTAAAAATACTCTCCAGGTAATAGGTGAAAATGGTCCAGTCCGTGGTATCAAAATGAAGATCATCCTGAAAACTGGCTTCCAGTGAAATATCTTCTTTTCTTACTCCCGTTTTCCTGAGGACCCTATATAGATTCCTTTTGGCCTTTTTATTTTCCATGCATCAAAGTTTTCTTTATATCTTTCTGATATTCGAACAAATGAATTTTCGGGTCAAATATATTCATTTCCAATAAACAATATGAACTGCAAGCCATTTTTTAATTGCCAGGATTAATGTACGGGTAACTTATCCGGAATACGGATCAATTGTTCCTGCCTGGGAGTGGTATTACCGTTGGATGAGCCTGTCTTTCCATTCTGATTTAAGCATGCTGAAAACTTCCAGGTCAAAATACCGGTCGGTATGATATTCCCCGTTCCGTTCGATTCCCTCGGATTCAAATCCCAAACGCCGGGCTATAGCTGCACTCCTTGCATTCCCCACAGCCACCCTGATCTGAATCCGGTTCAGCTGCATGTTCCGGAAGCCAAAATCGACTAATTTCCTTACTGCACGGGTCATAATTCCTCTTCCCTGAAGTTTTTCGGTCAGCCAATAACCGATTTCCGATTTATGGTTGATCAGATCGGTATCCTTGTAACCGGCCAGTCCCGCAAATTCACCCCGGTACCAGATGGTGTAAACGCAGTTTTGTTTTTTCAGGGAAGGTGATAGAATGGTCCTGATGTATCTTTCTGTATCTTTTATCCGGCGGGTTTGATCGACAAAAGGAAGCCAACGGCGCAGATAATTCCTGTCGCGTTCAATCACTTCAAAGACCAGACCGGCATGAGACAGTTTGATTTCCTCCAGATGCAGATCATCATCCACTTGCAGATATTCCATAAGATAACTTTTTTACCTTTGCCTTCAAAGTTACTGAAAATGAAAAAAGTGATATTAATTATGATGGTAATTTCCCTTTTCGGGGAGATTTCCTGCAGCCAAACCGGAAAAACGACCGACAATCCGTTGGTGGTCATCAGTACCGACTTGGGTGAAATGAAGATCAAACTCTATAATGAAACCCCCCTGCATCGCGACAATTTTGTAAAGCTGGCCGATCAGGGGTATTATAACGGCCTTCTTTTTCACCGGGTCATCGACCATTTCATGATCCAGGGCGGAGATCCGGAATCCAAAAACGCCGAGCCGGGTGTGCGGCTTGGCAATGGAGGTCCCGGCTATACGATCCCCGCGGAGTTTAGGCCGGGATTGATTCATAAAAAGGGAGCCCTTGCCGCAGCCCGTTTGGGAGACCAGACAAATCCGAAAAAAGAGTCGAGCGGTTCACAGTTTTACCTTGTCCAGGGAAAAGTATGGCGAGAGGGTGAACTGGATACCCTGGAGATGAAAATGAACGACATACTGCGGCAGAATATTTTCAGAGCCGTTTTTACTCCCGCACAGGAAGAATTGAGCAGATTCAAACAAGAGAACAAAGAAGAATCCTTCCGTCTCCGGGTGGCTGAATTACAGGCCTGCGCCGACAGTTTATACAGCCAGGCATCTCACTTTACCCTTTCGGCAGAGCAGAGAAAGGCATACACCACGGAAGGCGGTTATCCGTCGCTAGACGGAGGCTACACCGTTTTCGGTGAAGTGATTGAGGGAATGGATGTGCTTGAGAAAATTGCAGCCGTAAAAACGGACCAGTCAGACCGGCCTGTTCAGGATGTAAAGATGAAAATCAAAATAGTCCGGTAAAAAGTAGTATCCCTTAAAACAGCCTTTTCAGCCCTATCAGCTCTTTAACCTCCGCCAGGGTTTTAGCGGCCGAAGCCCTTGCTTTTTCCGCCCCTTCTTTGGCAATCCTGGCCAGATAAGCCTCATTATTCCTGATTTCAAAAATCCTGTTCCGGATGGGCATGGTGAAAGCGATGATATCCTCAGCCAGCTGCTTTTTCATATCCCCGTAACGTATTTGGCAGGTATTGTACTTCTCTTCGTAAAATTCCACCACTTCGGGTGCCGAAACGATCTGCATCAGGGTAAAGAGGTTCCTGATGGGTTCCGGTTTGACCTGGTTCAACTGGGTAGGCCCGCTGTCAGTTACTGCCCGCATCACTTTTTTACGGATATCTGCCGGGTCTTCATACAGGAAAATGCCGTTCCCTTCGGATTTCCCCATCTTTCCCGAGCCGTCCAATCCCGGAACCTTGATCATATCTTTTCCGTCGAAGGTAAAAGGTTTGGGTAGCGGAAATAGTCGGTGGTTGTACATATGATTGAAACGGGTGGCAAATTTCCGGGCCATTTCCAGATTTTGCTCCTGATCTTTCCCGACCGGAACAAAATTGGCTTTGTGGATGATAATGTCCGCAGCCATCAAAACCGGATAGGTCAGTAGTCCGGCATTGACATTGTCGGGATTCTGGCGCGCCTTTTCCTTGAAAGAGGTGGTCCTTTCCAGTTCTCCCAGATAGGCATTCATATTCAGGAATACATACAGTTCCACAACCTCGGGAACATCACTCTGAATGAAAATGGTTGCCCGCTCCGGATCAATGCCACAGGCAAGGTATTCAGCCAGAACCTGCTTGACACTTGCCTGAAGGTTCATTGGTGTGGGATGTGTGGTGAGGGAATGGATGTCTGCAATGAAAAAGTAACAGTTATAATCATCCTGCATTTTCACAAAACTCCGCACTGCCCCGAAATAATTCCCCAGATGGAGATTCCCTGTGGGGCGAATCCCGCTTACCACGATTTTTTTTATCTTCTTTTCGCTCATTATCGCTCTGTTTAAAAAATCTGATTTTCAGAATGGCGCAAAAATACAACCCCTGCGTAAAAGTCCAATACTTTTTTGTAACAATTCGGGATCTTATCCGTCCTATTGGCAAAGAAGTATACAATTAAAGCATGACGGTACAGGAGTACAATCAGTCAGTGAACCTGTTTGCCGACCGGTTATTCCGGTTTGTTGCCAAAAATGTGAAGGATTCTCACTTTGCGGAGGATATTGTGCAGGATTGCTACGAAAAACTATGGAAAAATGTTGCACAGGTAAATGGTGAAAAAGTGAAAGCCTATTTATTCACTACCGCCTACCATACCATGATCGACCGGTTGAGGAGAGAAAAAAAAGTGGCCTATACCGGCGAATTGCCGGTCATTCAGGAGGGGCTGGCAGACCAGTATTCCGACATCCGGGAGAGGATGAACGAGGCGGTGAACCGGTTGCCGGAAGTACAGCGGATCGTGCTGACCCTGCGCGATTATGAAGGTTACTCCTACCAGGAAATCGGCGAATTGACCGGTCTCAGCGAATCGCAGGTAAAAGTTTATATCTACCGGGCGAGGATTTTCCTGAAAAATTATATCGGTACAATTGAAATGTTGGTCTGAAAGAGAATGAAAATTACCCGTGATAATTATGAATCCTGGTTCCTCGACTATTTGGAAGGAAAACTGGAAGAGGGAATGACAGATGAATTCATCCGTTTCATTCTCGAAAATCCGGATCTGAAGGAAGAACTACGGCTTTTTGAACCGGTGGCTCTGGAAAACACTCCTATGGTGTTTACAGGCAAAGAAAAATTGTACAAAGAGGATTTTGACCTTCCCGGGAAATTCGACGAAGCGGCTGTTGCATCCATGGAAGGCGACCTGGATGAATCTTCGGCTGATGGTTTCAGCAGATATGTGGCACACCATCCTGATAAAATCAGGGAACTGAAGCTTTTTAAACTGACCAGGCTGCAACCTGATCTTTCCATAGTCTTTCCTGCAAAAAACAGACTATACCGTGAACGGCTCATCCACCTGACCACTTTCCGGGTAATGCAGATAGCCGCCATACTGGTATTGGTGCTGGTATTGTTCCCTGTTATCCAAAACCGGATTCCCGGTCCCGGTAACGAAATAACAGTTAACAACCTTCCCGCTGCCATCCATTCCTCCGTTTCCGGCCCGGCTGATCTTGCCCCGACTGCGGTGAACACGGAAAGAAAGCTTTTCGCAAATAAAAATGAAAAAAGAAATAAACTCCCGGTGGAAATCACAGCCAAATCCCCGGTCAGGCTGGAGGGATCCCATCCAACAGAGGTGATGCGCAGGGTGGAGGCGACTCCGGTACTAACCTCCCTCAAGGTTACGAAGCCGGTAATCCTGCCTCAGGATGAGCCCGGTATTGCTTTGTCCCATTCCCTGGCAGAAACCGCCGGACTGCTTGCCTCGAATAAAGCAGATCAGGTACCACTCAGTGATAAAATCATGGAAAAAATAGGTCTTTCCGATATCAGTCTGGGAAAAATTGCCCGCTGGGGACTTACCCTTGCCTCGGATCTCACCAACGACAAGTTCAATGTAACTACCGATCAGGCAGGAGAGGTGGTTGCCTATTGCCTCGACACCCGTTTGCTGGGATTTTCCATCCCTGCAAGAAAAAAATAAAACGATTTCTTTCCTTTTTCCCGTGAAATTTTTTTCGTCTGTAACTTTTAACTGCCACTCCACGTCGTAGGGATATATTTAAAACCAGAAAACATGAAAAGATTATTACTATTAATCACCGCATTATCCTGTGCTTTCAGCATGCAGGCTCAAAAAGACACAACCAGGGTAAAAATAAGGGAATCCAACTTGGTTACCGTAGTGGAAGACAGTGTCGCCACCAAGGTAAAGGTGGGAAACAAAGGGGGTATTCAGGTAATTGCTGACAATAACGGGGATACTGTCCGTATACGGATCGGAAACCGTACGTTTGACGTGATCGACAGCAAGAAGGGAACCGAAATCAATACCTCAAGGGAACCCAAAGAAAAAACAAGGAATTACGGAAAATTCAATGGTCACTGGTCGGGATTTGAATTGGGGGTAAACACGTTCAGCTCCACCGATTATTCCGCATACCGGAGCACTGGGTATGGTGAGTTCTTTGAGTTGAATTACGGCAAATCCCTGACATTTAATATGAACTTCGCTGAATTTGCCTTCAGCAACAACCGAAATACAGTGGGATTTGTCACTGGATTGGGATTCAGTTTTATGGATTACCGTTTTGATCAGGCGGCCATCACTGTGGCAAAGAATGCCCAGGGTCTGTTGGTGCCTGTTCAGCTGGAAGACGCCAAGAAATCGAAATTGAACATCTCTTACCTGACCACTCCTTTTTTGCTCGAAGTAGGAACCCCGCTGAAACTCAACAACCAACGGCTTACCCTGGCAGCCGGGGTAATCGGGGGATTAAACATCGGGGCGCATACAAAAGTGAAATACCACGGTTCAAAAGACAAGGAAAGGGGCAATTTTAACGTGAATCCCTTTAAATACGAGCTGACCGGCAGGTTAGGACTGGGTGAGTTTTGTCTCTTCGCGAATTACAGTATGACTCCTCTCTTTAAGGACGGAAAAGGCCCGGAACTATATCCGCTGACCATCGGCATTTCTTTCCCCAATGTCGACTTTTAAGCCATCAAAACAGTTAACTTTGAGGCTGTCCAGTAACAAGAGACAGCCTTTTTTTTTGGATGAAACTTTCTTATTTATACCGGAAAAATGAGACTATTATTGATCAGTAATTCAACCATGGCCGGAGAGCCATACCTGGATTATCCGAAGCATGAAATCCGCGATTTTCTGGGGGAAAAACAGGTGACTGCCCTCTTTATCCCATACGCTGCCGTCACTTTTTCATTCGACCAGTATGTGGAAAAAGTACAGGAGCGTTTCTCAGAAATCGGGCACCGTATCACAGGAATACATACTTTTAATGATCCGATAGCGGCCGTTCACGGGGCCGAAGCCATTGTGGTCGGTGGCGGAAATACCTGGCAACTGGTAAGGATGTTGCATGAAAGACACCTGATGGGACCCATCAGGGAAAAGATATACGGCGGAGCCCCTTATATCGGCTGGAGTGCCGGGGCAAACGTCGCCTGCCCGACCCTGTGCACCACCAACGATATGCCCGTAACTGATCCTATGAGTTTCGAAACGGTCAATCTGGTCCCTTTCCAGATCAATCCCCATTACCTCGATGCCAATCCCGATGGACATGCGGGTGAGACCCGGGAACAAAGAATCCTGGAATTTCTGGAAATTAATCCGCAGGTTACGGTGGTCGGTCTACGGGAAGGAACCATGCTTAGACGCGAAAATGAAAAGCTCAACCTGAAAGGAAACCGGATGGCCAGAATTTTCAGAAAGGGACATGATCCTCTTGAACTAAACCAGTCGGATGATCTCAGCTTTCTGCTCCACCCGGACAGGTCCCGTTAATCCGTTTGACTGTTGATCTGGGGTCGGATTCCACCTGTAAACAAGAGGTATCAATGTAACTTTAACCTATTATATCCCATCATGCTTTCTGAAAAGGTACCTGAAATTATGATTAAAAGATTACTTGCCGTAAGTCAGTTGTTGATATTTGTCTCCTGCAGTTGTAATCCTGAACAGGAACAATCTCCCATGAACCCAGGTATCAGCTTTACCATATCCGAGCATCTTGCTGAAGGAAAGAACATTACAGATATGGAGACGACCGATGCGGATGACTACTGTTTTTCAGCCGACAACGAGATTGTGGTTGTGATAAATTCAGTAAAAAGACAGCAGGGGATCTGTTTGGTTCAGCAGTTCGGCACACCAACTCGGAGGGCTGGGAGGGTATTATAAAGATGAATTTCAGTTCTTTACTCCAAAAAACTCTGCCTTACCCGACAACCTGATTAAATGTCTGGTTCTTTTTAAGGATAAGTTGTATGTCGTAACAGGAGGAACCGTGAACCAGCAAAAAGTGGTGTATGTTTCCGGTAACGACTGGGAAACACTGCCCATTCAGGGGTATTACCTGATGGATATGGATGTTGACTTGAACGGAAACGTATACGTGGTGGATGATACCGGCCTCTCTTCAACCATCATGCCCAACCGGATATACCGTTATTCGGATGGAACGTGCACCTATATCATTCCGGAAGAATCCTGTCCCGATATTTATCCGCACCGCCTAAAATCGGATTTACGGAACTACCTCTGGTTGGCAAAATTCAGCTTCGGAAATGAAAAGAACCTGATGGTCTATGATGGTAAAACATGGCATAAAGCACCCGGGGATTTTCTGGATTTGCAGATTAACTGCATTTCGGTTGACAAAAACAACAACATCTGGTTGGGAACCAGTGAAATTATTCTACCAGGAGGGACAGCATGATCTGATCAGAAACCATGATTCCTTTTTTTGTAAGGGAAATCTGGTCGCCTGATAATTGCAGACAGCCGTTTTCCAAATAGGTGCGAACCGATCGCACTATCTTTTCCTTTGTGGATTCTCCATAAACCGATTGAATATGGGAAACAGAAATACCCCATTTGGTCCGGATACCGGTGATCAGATAGTCATTAAGCTTATCTTTCGGGGTAAGAATTTCACTTTCAAATGCCGGTTTACCAGAAAGCACGGAATTCACATACAACTCAATATCATCTGCATTCCACTGCCTGGAGATACCGTTGAAAGAGTGGGCCGAGGGCCCCAGCCCCAGGTATTTTTTCCCCGACCAGTAACTGCTGTTGTGTTTTGAATAGGCTCCGTTTCTGGCAAAATTAGAAATTTCATATTGCTCAAATCCGGCCTTTTCCATGCTGCGGACCAACAATTCAAACTGGGCTAAGCTCTCATCTTCCGTTAATTCATGGAGCAATCCCTGCCGGAGCCATTGATGAAACAGGGTACCCTCGTGATAAGTCAGATGATAGGCTGAAATATGACTGACAGGCAGGGTAGTGGCTATTGCCAGGTTTTCTCTCCACTGATCCGCCGTCTGACCCGGAAGACCGTAAATCAGGTCAATGCTGATATCAGAAAATCCGGCACGGAAAGCTTCATTCACCGATTGAATTGCCTGGGCAGTGGAATGACGTCGGTTCATCCTTTTCAGATCCTGGTCCGAAAAAGACTGGATCCCAATGCTTAAACGGTTTATGCCATTTTGCCGGAGGGCGGAGATATAGACCGGATTCAGATCGTCAGGATTGGCTTCCAGCGTGATTTCTGCCGTCGAAATGATGGAAAAGGTCTGTTTCAGCCGGAATAAAACAGCCTTGATCTCTTCAACCGAAAGTATAGATGGGGTTCCCCCTCCGAAATAAACAGTCTCCGCCTCTTCATTTTCCAGATAATCAGAGCGCAATTCAACTTCATGATGCAATGCCTCCAAAAAAAGGCTTTTTTTTCCTGTAGCGGTTGTCTTGTAAAAATCGCAGTAAAAACACTTCTTCCGGCAAAAGGGAATATGAATATAGACTCCGGCCATTTTCAGTCAGTCAGCATGAATACTGAAGGCAGATGAAGCAGAATTATATCAAAGTCTCACCAGGTCTTCGAATTTTTCCACGTCATCGGCAATCATTTTCAGGGAAGTTACTTTAAAAAATTCCATGGTTTGTTTCCTGAGTTCATCATATTTGAAATGAACAGGACATAAAGGTTTGGTGGGATCATGCGTCTTGCAAGGCCTCAGTCCTATTAAGCAGTTGGTGAAATACTCCTCACCGTCCACATTGACAACGACATCCCACAGAGAAATATCCTCCGGTACCCTGGAAAGGCTGAATCCGCCATTGGGGCCTTTCGTGGAAACCAGCAATTTCTGTTTCACCAGGTTTTGAAGGATTTTACCCAGAAAGGGTGAAGAGATGTTCAGATCTTCTGAAATCTTTTTGATACCTATGCGGCGTTCATCCTGGGAATATTTTGCCAGGTAAATAAGTCCGCGCAAAGCATATTTGCAAGTATTTGACAACATATCCTATTTATTTAATGATTTGTATTGCTTGGTAAACGATTTTTCGGCGAACATAGGTAAGGTTTTCATATCGCCCATCACACTGCGAAAAAGGGAAACCATAAAGTTTTTGGATTTTCCCTGCAGAAAGTCAAGTCTGCCTCTTTTCATAAAAGCATAGCGATAGGCTTTCATTCCGTGTTTCCATATCACGGAAGAGGAGAATTTTTCAATTTTCCTCTTCCTGTTCAGCAACAGGAGTTCATGAAGCGGAATTTTCACCGGACAAACTTCTGAACAACGTCCGCAAAGGGAACAGGCAAAGCTGAGATGCCCGTAATCGTTGAATCCCCTGTAAAAAGGGGTAATCACTGATCCGACAGGTCCGCTGTAAGGTGAGGCATAGGTATAACCTCCCGCATTTTTATAGATCGGACAGGCATTCAGGCAGGCACCGCACCTGATACATTTAAGGGCAAGTGATTCTTCACCTTCAGCAAGTAGCTTGCTGCGCCGGTTATCGAGTAAAATGACGACCATCTTTTCCGGTCCGTCGGTTTCGTCAGAGGTTTTGGGGCCCAGTATAAGGGAATTGTAAGCCGACAGATTCTGTCCGGTACCATGTACACCCAGCCATTGAAAAAAGAAAGGCAGCTGCCTGACAGAAGGCAATACCCTTTCAATACCTGCCAGTACAATGTGTAAACGGGGAAATGACACCGTCATGAGTCCGTTCCCTTCATTTTCAGTGAGTCCGATGCCTCCGATATCAGCTACTATAAAATTGGCACCGGTCACCCCCACATCAGCTTCTCTGAAGATTTTTCTCAGCCTTTGTCTCACAAAACCGGCTATTCTTTCAGGAGGTGCATCGGCTGGTAACTCAAATTTAAGGTTAAAGAGCCGGGCAACATCCTCTTTCGACTTGTGCATGGCAGGAGTAAGAATGTGATACGGCTTTTCGCCGGCTGTCTGGACAATAAATTCCCCCAGATCGGTTTCAACGGCCTCTTTATTCAGTTCTCCGGCAAATTCATTAAAACCAATCTCTTCCGTAATCATGGATTTGCTTTTGACGATAAGGCGGCAGTTGTTTTCTTCCAGGATCTGCCCAATGCTCTCCAAGGCTGAATTGCTGTCGGACGCCCATATCACCTCTGCACCGCGCGATTTTATTTGCTCTTCGAATTGTGTAAGATATTCAGGAAGATGAGTAACGACATCCTCTTTGACACAAGATGCATACTGACGGGCGGCCTGGAAATCGGAGTATCTTTTTTTACCCCTGTTCACAGCCTGGTCGTACTTCGATATATTGTAGCTGAGAATTTTCCTGTGTCGGCGGTCAAAGGCTATTTCTGAGTCCTTTAAAAAAATATGTTCCTTGTTTTTCATCCCGACCGGTGGCTAAAAAAACAGAGCAGAAAAACAAAAGCTCAAGTCTGTCATCAGACTACTTTAAGGGAATCTTGTCGATTCTCCGCTGATGGCGTCCTCCCTCAAAGGAGGTATTTAAAAAAGCTTCCATGATTTCAATTGCCTCCCTGTTGGTCACAAAGCGCCCAGGGATAGCACAGATGTTGGCATCGTTGTGTTGCCGGGCCAATCTGGCAATTTCGACGTTCCAACATAATGCCGATCTGATTTTCTGGTGCTTGTTTGCCGTGATATTGATACCCTGGCCAGTACCACAAAAGGTAATTCCCATGGCTGATTCCTCCTCGCTGATGAGTTCAGCAATCTTATGGGCATATTCAGGATAATCACACGGTTCGGAGGAATAACAACCCAAATCGGTGAACCGAATTCCTTTTGCAGTCAAATATGCCATTACTGCCTGCTTGCGTTCATATCCGGCATGATCACTTGCCAATAGTAATTTTAAATTGTCCACCATATGCCTGTCCTTAATTGAAATGAATGGAATATTTTAAATAATTAATTATCAAAGAAAATTTAAAAACGAAATAACTCTGGCCCTGTTTTGTTCCGTGGAGATATTCCTGAAACAAATTTAATACTTTTTAGTTTTTTATCCTTTTTTCTTTTTTAATAATAAACTCAGTTCCCCTTTCTCCTTCCAAAGGATAAAAAACAAGAAAGTGGCCATAAGTAATGTGTTCAACAAAAATTTAGGAACAGGAGGAAGTTGCAAAAAGAGATAAGAGACCAAATAAATTGCGATACAAATAGCAAAATAGGTGCCGATCCGTTTTAAGTCATAGGGAATCGGATAAAATTTCTGTCCCCATAAATAGTTGATTATCATCATGATCAGATAGCATATAAACACCGCAATAGCCGAACCCATATACCCGATGGAGGGTATCAGAAGGATATTCAGGGTTAGTGTCACCGCTGCACCGATCATGGCTATATAAGCGCCGTACCAGGTACGGTCTTTCAGCTTATACCAAATGGAAGCACTGAAAAAAATACCGAAAAAAAGATCTGCCATCAAAATAATGGGTACTACTTTGATACCGGCATGATATTCCGGCTTTATGAGCAGTTTCACCATATCGATGTATAAAACCATTCCCATGAAAATGATCAGTCCGAAAACGATGAAGTATTTCATTACAGTTGCGTAAATTCTTGGATTCTCAGCTGTTTCCGATGAACTTTTTGTAAAAAAGAAGGGTTCAAAAGCATAACGGAAAGCCTGAATGAACATGTTCATCAGCACAGCCAGTTTATAATTGGCCCCGTAAATTCCGAGCTGAAACATGGGATTCTGGTCGGCAGGAAGTAAAAACGGGATCAGTATTTTATCGATGTTCTGGTTTACCATTCCCGCCAGCCCGATCACCAGTATGGGAAAGGAATAAGTCAACATTTTTCTTAACAATGCTGAGTCGAAAGAGAATCTGATAAACAAAATCTCTTTTGACAGAAGTACCAAAGTAGATATGGAGGCCAGTAAATTGGCAATAAACACATAGCCAACACCCAGATCCGGATTATAAAATCTGAGAAGCAGAGAATCGGGATGATTTTTCAGAAACCAGGGACAAACAGAAAGGAAAAAAAGGTTGAATCCAATGTTAAATCCTATGTTGACCACTTTGATCACGGCAAATTTCACCGGTCTGCCCTGTAACCTCAAGTGTGCAAAAGGAATCGAGGTGATGGCATCCAGACTTACTGTCAAGGCCAGCCACCAGATAAAATTAAAATGACCAGGATATTGCATGGCTGCTGCCAGGTTATCGCCGAATAACCAGACCACCAGTAAAAACAAAAGAGTGGTGGAAAATATGGAAATCAAAGAAGTTGAATATACTTTGCCTGGATTTTCACTCCTGGAGGCAAAACGGAAAAATCCGGTTTCCATGCCATAGGTAAGCAGAATAATGGCAAAAGCCACATAGGAGTATAAATTGCTGACTATGCCATAGTCAGCCGGATTGAAAATCCTTACGTGGTATGGGACCAGCCACCAGTTTAAAAACCGTCCTACAATACTGCTTACACCATAAATTGCCGTATCACCCAATAATTTTCTGAATGGATTCAAAACAATAATTTTTGAACAAAGATAGAATTCAAATTAAAACGCTTCTGAGCTTTCTTTCAAAACTCGTTTTATTACCTTAAAAACAACTTTTATTCATTGTTCTGCTTACATTTGCATAATAAAAAGGTTATCAATACATTATGAAGAATTACACTTTTCCGGTCATAATTGTTTTGCTATCAGTGATTTTTATTTGTTCATGCTCCGGCAAGACTGAAAGGTCCCGAAAACCCGTAAGTACAATCGAGCTGGCATCTGCCGGAAAAAATCTTATCTGGGGACAACCGCTTACATTTAAAGTTACTACCAAATTAAAAGACGGACAACTCAAAAATGTCAGGGTATTCCTGAATAACACGCTTGTAATTTCAACCACTCAGACTGAATTTACCTATACTATTCCTTCCCTAAAAGAAGGGGGAGTGAATACACTCCGGGTTATTGCAGAAAAAACCGATGGTGTGAATAATACACGCACTCAGCAATTCACCGTCTTATCAGACATAACTCCAATAAAATCAGATTATTCAGTGATCCGTGAATATAAACACTCCACCGGTCATTTTACCCAGGGACTTGAAATACACCAGGGTTTTCTGTATGAAGGAACCGGTGAAAACGGTAAATCCTCGCTTTTTAAAATCAATTACCCCAACAACAAGATCCTCCATTCCGTTTCATTACCCGAAAAGTATTTCGGAGAGGGCATCACCATATTAAATGAGAAAGTATATCAGCTGACCTATAAGCATCAAACCGGTTTTGTCTATAATCTTGCTGACTTTGCCGTAATTGACAGTTTCAAATATGATTCTCCTGAAGGATGGGGGCTTACCAATGACGGCAAATCACTCATAATGAGCGATGGCACCGGCACTCTGACCTGGCTGAATCCGCAGAATTACAAGGCAGAAAAAAAAATCCAGGTGACCGACAATCAAAAGGTATATCAATATCTGAATGAACTGGAATATGACAACGGCTTCATTTGGGCCAATGTCTGGACAACCGACCAAATTGTCCGAATTGATGCCCATACCGGTAAAATAACGGATTATATTGATTTGAAAGGAATTCTGGGTGTAATGAACCCCAATTCAACAGAGCAAATTGATGTACTGAACGGAATTGCCCTGCTTCCCCAGTCAGGAAATCTGTTGATTACGGGAAAATTCTGGCCTAAAATGTTCGAAATAAAAGTTCACACATTAAAATAGAGTAGGGGAGTTTCCATACTGTTTTCTTCCCAGGTGAGTATAAGCCAGTTCCGTCACTTCCCTTCCCCTTGGTGTGCGTTTTAAAAATCCTTCCTTAATCAGAAACGGTTCATAAACTTCTTCAATTGTCCCCGCATCTTCACCCACAGCCGTAGATATGGTGGTGATGCCAACCGGTCCCCCCTTAAATTTATCAATGATGGTAAGCAAAATGCGGTTATCCATTTCATCAAGACCATATTTGTCAATGTTTAACGCTTCCAGTGAATACCGGGTTATGTCCAGATCAATGTTTCCATTCCCTTTTACCTGGGCAAAATCACGCACTCTTCGCAGCAAAGCATTGACAATACGGGGGGTACCTCTGCTTCGGGAAGCAATTTCAACAGCGGATAAATCATCAATTTTTATATTCAATATATAAGCTGATCTTTTCACTATCTGTGTAAGAACCTCCGTATCATAATATTCAAGGTGAAACTTGATACCAAACCGTGCTCTGAGAGGAGAAGTAAGCAATCCTGACCTTGTAGTGGCACCTACAAGGGTGAAAGGATTGAGTTCAAGTTGAATGGAACGGGCACTTGGTCCTTTGTCAATCAGTATATCTATTCTGAAATCCTCCATAGCCGAGTAAAGATACTCTTCCACAACCGGAGAAAGACGGTGAATTTCATCTATAAAAAGGACATCATGCGGATCAAGATTGGTCAACAGTCCGGCAAGATCTCCAGGCTTATCCAAAACCGGACCTGAAGTGGTCTTAAAATTCACACCCATTTCGTGGGCAATAATGTTGGAGAGAGTTGTCTTTCCCAAGCCTGGAGGACCATGTAATAAAACATGATCGAGAGATTCACCTCTCTGTCGGGCAGCTTTGACAAATACGCGCAAATTTTCAACCGTTTGATTCTGACCTGCAAATTCAATAAATGACAATGGTCTTAACTGGTTGTCTATTTCTTTATCTTTTTCTGAATAATCTTTTCCCCTTATGTCCAGCAAATCAGTCATTTCTTAATATCAAAACTTCTGTAAATATACCGATTCTATTATACTTTTCAGCTTCTTCATATCAAAAGGCTTCGACATGTATTCATTCATTCCCACCTTTATACAGTTATCCCTGTCATTGTCCATGGTATTCGCAGTCAAAGCCAGTATATAAGTCTTTCTGCCGTACAGGACGTTTTCCATCTCTCTTAAACGCGACGTGGTTTCGAAACCGTTGATTCCCGGTAACATGATGTCCATAATGATAAGATCGAACCATCTTTTACTGAAAGCATCAATGGCATCTTCACCTGTTTCGGAAACTTCAAACTGATAATTATCTTTCGATAACCAGAAAGAAAGAATCTTCTGATTAAGCCTGTTGTCTTCAACAACCAATATCCTAAAATCATTTTTCATTAAATGTGATTTAAAAATAAAATGTTTAAGAATATACTGTTTTGTTTATAGCTGTTAATACTTTTTTGTCCGAAAAAATTCAACCGTTTGCTGCCACTATTTTAACAAGTCTTGTATATCTAAATTACTGTAAAACATTTATATGTAATATTGAATTAACTATGTTAATATCTTTTATAAAGATAAATGTTAGTCCTTTTTTGTTTATTTTTTTGTGAAATCAAAGAAATATAAAATTCAAAAAAGAGATTGGAAAATTTAAATCAAAAATCAATTAATAATTACATTCAATTTTGCAAAAGAAAACAACTTCATTTATTTAATTTTTTTAAGGTAATTTTGAACAGTAATGTAAAATATCCTTATTTTTTAAATAACTATAAATGAGTAAATTACAAAATAAATGGATAAGGATTTCAACATAATATTAAAAAAACTGGATTCACTAAGGAAAAAGTATTATTTAAATCAGTTTTTACGAGGAATACTTATTGCCGGAATCTTTTTTATATTCACGTATTTAGTGCTTTCCTTCAGTGAGTATGTATTGTTTATGTCTTCTACAGCAAGGAAAATCATTTTTTTGTCATTTATTCTTTTTTTAACTCTCTTTTCTTTTCAGTTTGTATTTGTTCCATTATTTAAATTATTAGGATGGAAAGGAACTGCCAGTGAAGAAAAAATAAATAATGTACTTAAGGAACGTTTTCCGGAAATAAGGGATAAGCTGATTAATGCGATAGAACTAAACAAAATGGATGAGGAAAACTATTCAGAATCCATAATTGCTGCTGCTATATCACAAAAAAGCAAAGAACTTAAAATATTTGATTTTAAGGAAGCTGTAAAATTTAGAAATCTTATAAAAATATTAGTTTATTTTTTATTGAGTTTCGTTTTCATTGGGATAATTTATACGATAGATAAATCATTGTTAACTGAACCGGGAAGCAGAATAATTCATTATAACCAAAAATTTGTAAGACCTTCGAAATATGAATTTTACATTCTAAATGATAATTTAACCGTAAAAAAAGGTAAAGATTTTAAAATTAAGGTAAGTTGCCGTGGTAAGGAAATTCCTTCGATAATATATGTAAATATTGAGGGCAACAATTTTGTTATGAAAAACATTGGCAGTGGAATCTTTGAATATGATTTATCCTCTTTGATAAATGATATTCATTTTCATTTTACGGACTTAAAATTTAGTTCTGAAAACTATGTTTTAAAGGTTATGCCTACACCTGTAATCAATAATTTGAAAATAGAAGTTGATGCTCCTGAATATACGGGGATAAAAAGAAATATTCTGATGAATGTAGGAGATATGGAAGTGCTGAGGGGAACAAAAATTACCTGGAATTTCAACTGTTTTGATACAGATTCACTGATCATAAGGTTTAAAGGTGGAACAGATAAATATGGAATACAAACGAATAAAAATAATTTTGTTGTAAGTGAAACGGTAACAAATCCTTTGCTGTATGATATTCAGATAAAAAATAGAAATTTGCCATTTGAAACTGTGATGAGTTTTAAGATTGAAATTGCTGAAGACTTATATCCGGAAATTGAATTATTTCAAAATGAGGATTCAATCAATTTAACTCAAATCTATTTTAAAGGAAAAATAAGTGATGATTTTGGTTTTAGTGAATTGTCTTTTCATTTAGATTTCGGGGATAAAGATTCAGTCATAAAAATTCCTTTTAACAAAGGATCATCGTCACAAGATTTTTATTTTAGCAGCGATTTAAGGGATTACAAAGAGATGGGTAATTCTTTTACCTACTATTTTTCTGTTAAGGACAATGATTATGTTAGAGGTCCGAAAACCACAGTTTCTGAAAGTTTCCATTTCGCATACCCTAAAAAGGAGGAATTAGAAGTAAGGCAGGAAAAGGATTTCGATTTATTAAAAAAACTGATTAAGGAAAGCGAAAAAATTACCGGAGAAATAAAAAAGAATTTAAAGGATCTGCAGTTAAATAGTTTAAATGAAAAGAGTTTGGAATGGGATAAACTGCAAAAAATAAATGAGGTTGCTACAAAAAAAGATGAGCTTGAAAATATTTTGAATCAAATTGAAAAATTGAACAGGGATGGTAATAACTATCAGAATACATTTTCAGAAAAAAGTGAAGAAATAAGAAAAAAGCAGGAGATGATTCAGAAATTACTTGATAACGTGATGACTGAAGAATTGAAAAAGCTGATGGATGAATTCCGTAAATTGGCAGATGATTTTAATTCAAAGAAATTTAATGATTTAAAAGATAAGATGGATATAAATCTGGATGATCTTTCTAAACAGCTTGATAGAAATCTGGAAATGCTGAAGAGAATGAAAATTGAACAAAGAATTGAAGAGATAATCAGTCAGTTGGAAGATATTGCTTTAAGGGAAGAAAACACATCAATTGAGATTCTTAATAATAAAAATTTTGAGAAAGAAAGGGAAAGACTTATTGATGATTTGAACGAAATTAAAAAATTGGAAGAAAATATTAAAAAAATTCAAAAAGAAAACAATGAATTAAAAAAACCTATGATTTTTGATGAATTCAATAATGAATTCAGGGATATTATAGACAGTATGAAAAAAACGGAGGAGGAATTAAATAGAAAAAGTGCAAAAAATTCTTCTACAAATTTTAGGGAGAATTCAGAAAGGATAAATGGTTTGGTATTCAGCATGAAACAGATGCTAAAAGCAAATATGAGAGAAGAAAATGGGGAGAATATCGAAACCTTAAAAACAATTTTAAAAAATTTATTGTTTCTATCCTTAGAACAGGAAAAAATCCTCGGAAGAACATTAAAAACTTCAGAAAATGATCCTGATTTAAGAAGTTTAAGAAGAGATCAAAAAATCATTTCTGAACAAAGCACAATAATAAAAGATTCATTATATGCACTTGCTAGACGATCTCCTCAGCTTGGGAGTATTGTAAATCAAGAACTTATAGAAATTGAAATGAATTTGTCGGCTGCTATGGCAATGATTGAGGAGGGTAATATTCATCAATCAACTGTAAATCAACGTTATGTAATGACGTCAGCTAATAATCTTACGTTATTTTTAAGTGAGATTATGAAAAAAATGGAGGAGGAGGTTAAGAGTTCAGAGGAAGACAGTGACGATTGTAAGAATGGAAAAGGAACAAAAATGAGTATGTTAAAAAACAAGGCTGAAGGATTACGGCAGCAACTTAAGGACATCATTGAAAAATTAAAAAATGATGAAGGAAAAAATTTAAGCAAAGAAATGTCGGAATCGTTGATGCAGCATGAAATAATGCAGCAAATGCTCAGGGAACTTTTGAATGGAGGTCAATTAGGAAAAGAAACGGTTAATCAGATTAAACAAGTTGATCAGTTGCTTGAACAGAACAGAAAGGAAATAATGAATAAAAGGATAAATCAAAGTATGATACAAAGACAAAATGAGATCATGTCCCGTTTGCTTGAGGCTGAAAAGTCGGAAATGGAAAAAGATCAGGATAATAAGAGAGAATCTGAAACTGCGGATAAGAAATTTTACAGCAATCCTGCGTTATACTTTAAAAAGAATGAAAAGGCTAATATAACTTTAGAAAACCTGCAACGTAATAGTTTAAAGTTAAGTGGGTTTTATCTCAACAAGCAAAGGGTTTACCTTGAAAAATTCAATGTCAGCAACCAACAATAAAATGGAGATAAAGATATTTTCTGATACGCTCCAGCTAAATGAAGTTGAAAAGTTCATTCAAAGATTATTTGTAAAACACAAAATTAAAGCAGAACTTTTTTATAAAGTATTAGTGTGCGTTAATGAAGCGGTTATAAATTCGATTCAGCACGGAAATAAATTTGATGAAAGGAAAAAAGTCATTATTCAGTCTTATACTTATAATAATTACTTGTTTTTCAGGATAATTGATGAAGGAGAAGGATTTAATTTCACCAATCTGATTGATCCGACAACCGTAGAAAATATTAGTAAGGAAACAGGAAGAGGAATTTTTATTATAAAAAACATATCTGATGATATTACTTTTAGGGAGAAAGGAAATATTGTTGAATTTAAAATTAAGATAAATGGAGGGAGTTAATTTTTATTTCAACGATGTTAAGGTTTTCAGGTTAGAAAAGACATTATTGAGAAATACCATATATTCAATTGCGAAAGATAAAGGATTTAGATGTGGAAATATTAACATTATTTTTTGTACGGATGAATTTTTGCTGAGAATGAACAAGGACTATCTGGATCATGATTATTATACCGATATTATTACTTTTGATTATTCTGGAAAGGATGAGATTTCGGGTGAGTTATACATCAGTGTGGAAAGGGTGAAAGAAAACGCGGCAAATTTTGATGTGAAATTTGGAATAGAACTGGTCAGGGTAATCTTTCACGGGATATTGCATTTAGTAGGGTACAAGGACAAAGAGGAAAGTGAACAGGCTGTTATGAGAGAGAAGGAGGAATATTACTTATCCATTTATGGAAAAAATTAGAAAGGTATGTTACCTGAGTACGAAGTAATTGTGGTGGGAGGGGGTCATGCTGGATGTGAGGCTGCTGCTGCTGCAGCGAGTATGGGTTCAAGAACCCTTTTAATCACCCTGGATATGACCAAGTTTGCTCAGATGTCCTGTAATCCGGCTATGGGAGGAATTGCAAAAGGGCAGATCATAAGGGAAATTGATGCGCTTGGAGGGTTGGCTGGAATTATTGCTGATGAAACCACTATTCAATTCAGGTTGTTGAACAGATCAAAAGGTCCGGCCATGTGGAGCCCCAGGTCACAAAATGACAGAACGAGATTCACGGAGGCCTGGAGAAATCATCTTGAGGGAATTAAAAACCTTGATTTATTTCAGGATGCTGTAGTTCAGTTAGTGATTAAAAAGGGTAGGGTAGAGGGAGTAAAAACTAGAATAGGAATAGAATTTCGATCAAAGACGGTTATTCTTACCAACGGAACTTTTCTGAACGGGTTGATGCATATTGGAAGATCACAAATGGAGGGAGGAAGAATTGGTGAGTTGTCATCCTATCAATTAACGGAACAACTCATCAGTGCTGGCTTTAAATCAGGAAGATTAAAGACTGGTACTCCTGTGAGAATTGACGGAAGAAGTATTGATTTCAGAAAATTAGAGGAACAAAGAGGTGAAGAGGATTATTATAAATTTTCATTTTTACCTGAAGTAAGAACAAAACTGATTCAAAAGTCATGTTGGATAACTTGGACGTCGCCGGAAGTTCACCAGATACTTAAACTAGGATTTCCTGATTCGCCTATGTATAACGGAACTATTCAAAGCACTGGACCAAGGTATTGTCCGAGTATTGAATCCAAATTGGTCACCTTTGCTGAAAAGGATAAACATCAACTATTTTTAGAACCGGAAGGTGAAAAGACCAATGAATACTATTTAAATGGTTTTTCATCTTCATTGCCGTGGGATATTCAACTTCAAGCGCTGAACCGGATACCAGGTTTGGAAAAGGCAAAAATTTACCGACCTGGTTATGCCATAGAATATGATTATTTCGATCCAACTCAACTGCTTCATACGCTGGAGACAAAACTGGTAAAAAATCTATACTTTGCAGGTCAGATCAATGGAACTACGGGGTACGAAGAAGCAGGTGCACAAGGGTTGATGGCTGGTATCAATGCGCACCTGAAAGTTAAAACCGGTAATGAAAGTTTTGTTTTGGGAAGGGATGAGGCATATATTGGGGTGCTAATTGATGACCTGATCACTAAAGGGGTAGATGAACCTTACAGAATGTTTACCAGCAGGGCGGAATACAGGATACTATTGCGCCAGGATAATGCGGATGAACGTTTGACCTTAATCGGAAATAAACTGGGTCTGGCTGGAAGTGAAAGGATGGAACTTTTAATAAACAAACTGGAAGTCAGACAAAAAATCAGTGATTTTCTGGGTTTTTTCAAGATAAAACCTCCTTATATCAATGATTTATTGGAATTAAAGGGTACATCACCCATAAAGCATTCTGTTAAACTTAAGGATATTCTTCTCAGACCTGAAATATCGATTTTTGATCTGTTGGAAAAAGTTGAACCATTTCACCTTTTTATTGATTCATTTCAGCTGTTTAACCACAGGTATAAAGAGATTTTGGAATCAGTGGAAATTATGGTTAAATACGAAGGGTACATAAACAGGGAACGCTCATTGGCAGAGAAAATGGAGAGGTTGGAACACATTGATATCAAAGGTCGTTTTGATTACAATGAAATTTTGTCATTATCGACCGAAGCGAGACAAAAATTGACCCGGATCAATCCGGAGACCATTGGACAGGCCAGTCGTATACCGGGTGTATCTCCTGCCGATATAAATGTATTATTGATTTTATTGGGACGATAAATGTTCCACGTGGAACAAAGATAATTGATATGAACTTAAAAGATTACATCAGGGAAATACCTGATTTTCCCCAGCCTGGTATAAATTTCAAGGATATTACTACACTGTTGAAGAACCCGGAGGCTTTGAAAACCGTGGTGGATAATATTTTCAATCATTTTAAAAATAAAAAAATCACCAAAGTGGTATCTCTTGAATCGAGGGGTTTTATAGTGGGTGGTGCATTGTCTTATCTGCTCAAAGCAGGATTTGTGCCTATCCGAAAGGCTGGCAAATTGCCGGGAGAAACGGTTTCGATATCTTATGAACTGGAATATGGAAGTGATTCCGTGGAAATACATAAGGATGCCCTGGCGCCTGAGGACGTGGTACTCATACATGATGACCTTCTTGCTACCGGAGGTACTGCGCTGGCTGCCCTTAACCTGGTCAAAAAACTCCATGTCAGGAAAATTTATTTCAGTTTTATATGCGATCTTGCTTTTATTGATACCCCGCTTAAGCGACAGTTGAAGGAATATGATCCCCAGATTCTGGTTACCTACGAATAATTTACAGAATTGGAAGGCCGAATAACAAATAAGCACATCGATTATCTGAAGGGGATCATTGCCCTTTTACCCGATCAGCCGGGTATTTACCAGTATTTTGATGACGGTGATACAGTCATTTATATTGGCAAAGCAAAAAATCTAAAGAAAAGAGTCTCTTCTTATTTCAATAAGTCACCGGAAAACAGAAAAACCGCGATGTTGGTCCGTAACATTGCAGATATCCGGCATATGGTGGTCGATTCTGAGGAAGATGCCTTGCTTCTGGAAAATAACCTCATAAAGAAGTATCAGCCCCGTTATAATATTCGTCTGAAAGATGACAAAACCTATCCATGGATTTGTATCAAAAACGAACGGTTTCCAAGGATTTTAAAAACCAGAACGGTGATCAGGGATGGATCAGAATACTTTGGCCCTTTTACTTCGTGGATGACAGTGAGCACTTTGTTCGACCTCTTTAAAAGGCTTTACAGGTTGCGTACCTGTAATTATCATCTTTCGCAGGAAAATATTGAAAGGGGAAAATTTAAAATTTGCCTGGAATATCATATGGGTAATTGTAAGGCACCCTGCGGGAATATGATTGGTGAAGCGGAATATAATCAAGGTATCAGTGAAATTAGGGATATACTGAAGGGAAATATTTCAGGAGTTATCAGGCACATGAGAGAACTTATGTTGCAGTTTGCCGGAGAATACCGCTTTGAAGAGGCTCATCAGATAAAAGAGAAAATTACCGATCTTGAAAAGTATCAAAGCAGGTCTACTGTGGTAAGTAATACCATTACCGATGTGGATGTTTTTACTATCGATAATGCGGATAAGTTTGCCGTGGTGAATTATCTGAAAATAATCAGCGGTGCAATAGTACAAACATACAATATCGAGATTAAAAAGCAGTTGAATGAGAATGAAAAGGAGTTATTGCTGTTGGGAATTATAGAGATCAGACAAAAGATATTCAGCAATGCCACTGAAATTCTGGTTCCTTTTAAACTGGAGGCCGTCTTAAAAAATGTCAGGTTTAGGGTTCCACAGAAGGGAGAAAAACTAAAATTACTCAGCTTGTCACAGCGCAATGCCCGTTATTTCAGGTTGGAAAGGGAAAAGCAAATAAGTGCCACAAAACCGTTGAGCCATACCGATCGTATTCTGTCTACCCTGATGCATGATCTACAATTGAAGGAACTGCCCGTGAGGATTGAATGTTTCGATAACAGTAACCTGCAAGGTAACTTTCCTGTTGCCGCCTGTGTTGTTTTTGTGAACGGGAAGCCCGCCAAACGGGAATACCGCCATTTTAATGTGAAGACAGTGGTAGGTCCCGATGATTATGCCTCAATGGACGAAATCGTAACGCGGCGATATAAAAGACAACTTGAGGAAAATCAACCTTTGCCCCAGTTGATTGTGATTGACGGAGGAAAGGGACAACTCTCCTCTGCCTCGGGAGCGCTCGAAAGGCTGGGGTTGCGGGGAAGCATAACCATAATCGGCATTGCCAAGCGACTGGAGGAAATTTATTTTCCGGAAGATCAGGTGCCGGTTTACCTTGATAAAAAATCTGAGTCTTTAAAATTGATCCAGCAACTTCGGGATGAAGCACACCGGTTTGGCATAACCTTTCACCGGCAAAAGCGCTCATCGGGTTTTGCCGTCTCTGAATTAGAAAAAATCCATGGAATCGGAAAGCGCATCACACAGAAATTATTGTCAAAATACAAATCGGTTAAAAATATCAGGGAAGTACCCTTCAGTGAACTTCAAAATGAAGTCGGAAATGCCAAAGCAAGTCTGATAGTGGAATATTTTTCTTCCGAACGCTCTGAAAATGATATCTGATTTTTTAAAATCGATTTAAATAGTATTTTAATAAGCAGTAATACAATATATTAGTTGTAAATTAACAAAATATTATCACTCAGATTCATTTTCCTGTTTTGGATCAGACCGTGGGAGGGTACACACCAGTTTTGGATAATGAAAAATAAGATTAAACCGGTCTTTTCCACGTGGAACAATTTCAGAATGCAGGCCGGTACTTCTGGTCCTCTTCAAGGAGCCCGAGATAACTGATAAAGCGGGATTCGGCAATTTCTCCCTTTTGAACGGCATCTTTTACGGCGCAACCCGGTTCGTGGGTATGAGAACAGTTGTTATACTGACAGAACGCGGAAGTTTTGAAGATCTCCCTGAAATAATGGGTGATCTCCCAGGCTTCCATCTCCAGCATGCCGTAAGCTTTTATTCCCGGGGTGTCAATAATGTATCCGCCGAAACAGAGTTCATATAATTCAGAAAAGGTGGTGGTATGCTTTCCTGTATCATGGTAATCGGATATTTCCCGTGTTTTTAAATTCAGTCCCGGTTGCAGGATATTGATGAGGGTTGATTTTCCGACTCCGCTGTGTCCGTTGAAAACACTTATCTTATTCTTCATCTGTTCTTTAAGCTCGTCCATTCCTCTGTTCAGGGGGGCGGACGTGTGGATACAGCCATACCCAAGTCGTCTGTAGAGTTCGGTCAGCTCATTCATCTGGAAAAGCTGCTCGTTATTGTATCGGTCGGTTTTGTTGAAAACCAAGATCACCGGAATGCGATATGCTTCAGCTGATGCCAGATAGCGGTCAATAAACGTGGTGGTGGTGACCGGAAAATTAATGGTAACTATCAGGAATGCTTGGTCCACGTTGGCTGCAAGGATATGGGCCTGTTTGGAAAGATTCTGGGATCGCCGGATAATGTAATTTTTTCTTTCGGATACTTGGTATATAAGACCAATATTGGATTGTTGATCAATACTTTCCTTCTCCAGAAATTCAAAACTAACCCGGTCACCCACGGCAACCGGGCTGGTCGTTTTGATCCCTTTTATCCTCAGGTTACCCTTGATTTTGCATTCGAAGCGGATCCCATCCTCATCCCTGACGGTATACCAACTTCCCGTGGATTTTATCACAAGGCCGTTTTTCAAATTAACAGATCATTGATTCCAATCCAGAATGATTTTACCGCAATTACCTGCTTCCATGATGTCAAATGCTTCCTGAAATCGGTCGGCAGGGAATCGGTGGGTGATGATTCCTGAAATATCGAGTCCGGAAAGTAACATCATTTCCATCTGATACCAGGTCTCATACATCTCACGGCCATAAATGCCCTTAAGTGTCAATCCCTTGAAAATCAATTTACTCCAATTGATTTGGGTAGAACTGGGAAGTAATCCCAGCAAACTGATCTTTCCGCCGTTATACATATTTTCCACCATATCTTTAAAAGCGGCAGGTGAACCGGAACATTCCAGTCCCACATCGAATCCACCCACCATATGGAGTGTGGACATCTGTTCCCGGAGGTTTTCCTGGGTAGGATCAATGACCAGTGTGGCACCCATTTTTCTTGCCAGGTCACGGCGGAAGGGGCTCAGATCAGTTCCCACAATGTTCCTTGCTCCGGCGAACTTGCAAATGGCGGCTGCCATGGAGCCGATAGGACCGCCGATACCGGTGATCAGCACGTCTTCGCCTAGAAGTGGGAAGGAGAGCGCAGTGTGAGTGGCGTTTCCCATTGGATCGAGGATTGAAAGGATCTCATCGGGGATACGGGAATCAATGTGGAGTACATTTTTGAACGGCACGGTAAGGTATTCGGCAAAGCCGCCATCCCGGTTGACACCGATTCCGATGGTATTGTCACAGATATGCTGCCGACCGCGACGACAGTTTCTGCAGTAACCGCAGGAGATGTGTCCTTCAACGGTCACGCGGTCTCCTACTTTCACATTTTCAACCTCCGAACCGGTTTCCACCACATAGCCCATATATTCATGACCGATAATAACCGGTGTTTGAATGGTTTGACGGGCCCATTCGTTCCATTTGTATATGTGAAGATCGGTTCCGCAAATAGCAGATTTGCTTACTTTTATCAAAACATCATTAGGGCCGGGTACCGGAATTGGGACCTCTTCCATCCAGATTCCCCTTTCAGGTTTTGTTTTTACCAATGCTTTCATTCGAACAGAATTTTGGGTGAAAGGTAGAACTAAATAATCCAAAAAACATTTATAAAAGTCAACTTCGTTACTTTTCTCTTTTAACCTTCCCTGAGGGAAGGATTAAGCCTGAATTCCCCGGCTGCAATATGACGCACCGGATACCATGCAGCCAGAAACCCGATCACCATCACCACGGTGAAAATCAGCAAGAGATCGGCCGTTTCGATTTTCACCGGGTAGGCTGAAATTATAAAAGAACCCTCGCCCGGCAGGGAAATGAGCTCAAAATGGATCTGGATCCAGCAGATCAGAACCCCCAGTAAAAGTCCAGCAATGGTCCCGATAAACGATATCAGCCATCCTTCAAAAAGGAAAATTCGTTGAATAAGGAGGGGTGAGGCCCCAATACTCCGTAATATACCGATGTCTTCCTTCTTGTCAATGATCAGCATGGAGAGACTGCCCAGGATATTGAATGAGGCGACGACAATGATAAAGGCCAGGATCATATAAGTGACCCACTTTTCAGATTTCATGGTTTTATACAGGGCATCGTGCTGCTGGTATTTGTTTTTGATCACATAATCAGGCCCCAAAAGCTTCTCAAGCATTTTTTTTACCTTTTTAACGGAACTCCCGGCAACCAGTTTAATTTCTATGGTGCTACAGGAACTCCCGGTTTCAAAAATCTGGGCTGCAAATTCATACGGGACAAATACCGTCCGGGCATCGACATCTTCCAGCAGAGAAAATATCCCGGAAGTGAAAATATAGTTGTGATTCAGTGCTTTGTTGGGATCGAGCGACATTTTTAATCCTTTGCGGGGCACATAAACATGGATCGGTTCGGTAGAATTTGGGCCGATGCCGAGATAAGTAGCCACACCCTGACCGGGTATGGCGTAAAAAGCATCATCTGCTTCCAAAACAAAGGCTCCGCTCACCATAAACGTATCGATGCTGGTGATCTTGCAGAAATTGGAAGGAACCCCTTTCAATGTAGCAATAAACTGTCTGTTGTTGCAAGTCAGCAATGCGTTATCTTCAATGACCCTGGCATAGCCTGCAATCCCCGGCACTGTCGTTAAAAGGCTGTCGGTCATGAAACCGGGATTGAAGTATTTACCTTCTCTCGGGGTAATTTTCAGATCGGGATCCAGCATGCTGAAATAGGACTTGATCAATCCGTCAAAGCCGTTAAAAACCGAGAGCACCACCACAAGAGCGAAGGTACCTACGCAAACCCCGATAGCAGAAATTGCCGAAATAATATTGATAATATGCTGTTTCTTTTTGGAAATCAGATATCGGCGAGCTATAAACAGAGGAAGGTTCAACTTATTGATAATTGATTATTCTTTCAGTAAACGGTCTATTCTTTCAAGGTAATTCAGGCTGTCGTCAATGAAAAACTCCAGTTCGGGAATAATACGGAGTTGTTTGGCTACCTTGTTACCGATAATTCCCCGGATGGGTTTGGTCAGTTGTTTGACATGTTTTAGGGTCTCGGCACTCTTTTCCGGGGGGTAAATGCTAAGGTAGCACCGGGCCAGTGACAGGTCGCTGGTGATCCTGACAACGGTCACGCTGATCAGCATTCCCGGAAAATCGGGCTTCAGTTCTTTTAAAAAAGCTTCTGCCAGTTCCTTTTGGATTAACCGGGAGATTTTATTTTGCCTGGTGGAGAATTGTTCCATGATGCAAGGATATTGAATTACAAAAATAGGGTTTTTAAATGAAAGTTCCCTGAGTAATTGTAGTATCCGTTTCTGTCGATGTTAATGAAAAATAGCTAATTTCGGGATGAATATTATGAACCGGTATATGCGAACACTGCAAATTCAGGACAAAGAAGAGATCCATCAGATCATACGCTCATGCAAAACCTGTTATCTGGCTTTATCCGACCATGAGTTCCCATATGTAGTTCCGATGAATTTCGCGCTGGACGGCGACAACGTGATCCTCCACTCTGCGCAGTCGGGCAGAAAGTGGGAAATGATAAGAAAAAATCCCCGTGTCTGTATAAACTGGACCTTGGGTGAAAGGCTGGCCTGGCAGGATATCGGAGTTGGCTGCAGTTACCGGGTCAAATCAAAGTCGGTCGTGGCGGAGGGTATTGCGGAAATTGTCGAAGATCATGAAAGCAAGCTCTCCTGCATGGAAAAACTGATGGCTCAGTACAGTGACCTGACTTTTAAATTCAGTGCACCTTCCATCCGAAATGTCGGGGTAATCAGGATCCGCATTGAGAAAATTTCAGCAAAGAAATTTGGAGCGAAAGCCATCACACCCTGGAATAAAAGGGAGAAGGAAACGGATGAAGATTAGAACCGGTACAGAAAAAGGAAAATATAAGAAAATAGACCGCAACGATGATATTTGTAACAGGAGGGACCGGTCTGGTCGGCAGTCATTTGCTTTTTAACCTGGTAAGCAAGGGATTTAAAGTAAGGGCATTAAAAAGAAAAAACAGCAATCCGGAAAGGGTAAAAAAGTTGTTTTCCTGGTACTCTGCCGAATCAGAGGAGCTATTCCGGAAAATTGAATGGGTGGAAGGTGATCTGTTGGATGTGGATTCTCTTGAATCCTGTCTGGAGGGAGTGGAGATCATATACCATTGTGCTGCTGTTGTTTCATTTGAAAGCCGTAAAAGAGCTGAAATGATCCGCAACAATGTGGAGGGAACGGCCAATCTGGTCAATGCAGCGCTGGCAAGGGGGGTTGGAAGGATTTGTCATGTGAGTTCCAATTCAGCCCTGGGCAAGGCCCCGGATGGCGCAATGGTTACTGAAGAAACCAACTGGACCTCTTCTCCAAAGCCTTCAGGTTATTCTGAGAGCAAGTTCTTTTCTGAGATGGAAATCTGGAGGGGGGTGGAAGAAGGCCTCGAAGCGGTGGTGGTCAATCCTTCGATCATTGTAGGTCCTGGGAACTGGAAAAACAGCAGTGCGCGGTTCTTCCCCGCGATATACGGGGGTCTTCGGTTTTATACCTGCGGAATCACAGGCTTTGTGGATGTAAGGGATGTGATTGATGCGATCCTGTTGCTTACCCGGGAGGATATTTTCCCCCGGTCAAAAAACCGGAAATTTCTCCTGAACGGGGAAAACATGGAATACAGGCTGTTTTGTAACCTCATTGCCGATGAGTTACATGTTGCCCGGCCATCCATCAGGGCTTCCCGGTGGATGAGGGAAGTAGCCTGGCGTACCGATGCACTTTTCTCTCTGCTAACCGGGAAACCTGCTGTGATAACCCGGGAAACCGTCTTATCCTCTGCCCGGAAAATCCTGTATGACGGCTCAAAAATTTCCCGGATGTTCGGATTTGCTTACCGTCCTGTCAGTGAGGCAGTTCAACATACAGCCGTCTGTTTTTTAAAAGACATGGCCCAAAATCAGCTGTGAAATACCAGGAGGGGAATGTGGGTATGGAAGAGCATTTTGCGGGCAATGCTCGGATTGAAAATGCGGGAGATCATGCCCCGTTTATGCGTGGTCATGGCCAGCACGTCGATGTTGTTGACCGCAATGAATTTGTCCAGCTCAGTCAGGATGTCCTCACCAATAATCAGTTGACATTCAAAAAGCTGGTTGTGGTATTTTGCCCGCAGGATGTCTTTCATGCCTTCCAGCCTGGCCAGGTTCCAAACAGGCTCCTCCTTTTGCCCGACATGGACACAGTACACTTCTGCCCTATATGGTTCCATGATACGCATTAACCTGTCGATGGCTATAAAATCCTTTTCATCAAAATTGGTGGCATAGAGGACTTTATGAAATTCACCGGCGATGTTATCCGGGGTTTCGGCCGGTATGGCAAGCATGGGCACATGGGTTGAACTGATGATTTCAGCCGTGACGCTTCCGAGGATATCATATTCACTGCCGGCTTTCCCCTGGGTGCCCATCACGATCAGTAAAACAGGATTCTGACGGGAATAGGAGAGAATATCATCCCTGGCATCGCCGGCTTTCAGAATATACTCGGTCTCTACCTGGTTCCAGATTTCTTTTGAGAAGTGGCTGATCAGTTCCATGAGAAACCTTTCCATGCCGCTTTGAGCGGTTTTTTCCGCATTTTCAAGGTGGGCCATCAAACCGCTGTCGAAGGCATAAATATCGCTGAAAGGCACGGAATAGACAATGGGATTAGGGTAAGCATGAAAAAAGACCAGTTTGACTTTCATGTGCCGGGCAATATCGAATGCAATTTTTGCTGCTTTCAGGGAAAAACCTGAAAAGTCGACCGGAACCAGGATTTGCCGGTCTTTGTCATCCACTTGGGGAACTGCAGCGGCCGGTTTTCCCAGAAATTCCTCCAGAATGGGAAAGGCTTTTTCCAGATCATCTTCCTGAATTTGCACCCGTACCGCAAGGGAGGATGTTCCTTCCATCAGAGAAAGATCTTCGAGCATACACTCTATTTTCTCTTTTTCGAGTAAAACCTTTAAATTCTGAGCCTTGACAAAAGGCAAAACGGCTATCGTCAGTAACTTTTTATTCATGGCAGCGGAATTTTAATATTTGTATAATCGTATTCGATAAAAAGACCGGACGGGTTACATTGGAGATAAAATAAAACAGGAAGCAGTCATCAATTGATGAAATCTGTTTCCTGTTCAGGATATGGCTTCCGGATTTAAATTCGGAAGGATTACATAATAATAAATTACACCGGTTACAGGTTGAAGACTTTTTTAATTTGGTCTACATAATCCAATTTTTCCCAGGTAAAGAGCTCAACCGACATGCTTTTATCCGTATGGTAAGGGGGGGTGAAATTCTTGACCACAGTTTGGGGAGTTCTTCCCATGTGGCCATATCTTGCTGTTTCAGCGTAGATTGGTTTTCTGAGCTGAAGCCGGTCCTCGATCAGGGCAGGCCGAAGATCGAAAATTTCTCCCACTTTACGGGCAATCTCCCCGTCGCTGAATGGGGTATTGTTCCGTCCGTATGTATTTACGTAAACGCCCACCGGTTTGGCCACCCCGATGGCGTAAGCCAGCTGTATCAGTATCTCGTCGGCAACGCCTGCAGCCACCAGATTTTTGGCAATGTGACGGGCAGCATAGGCAGCCGACCTGTCCACTTTTGAAGGATCTTTTCCTGAGAAGGCTCCGCCGCCGTGGGCACCTTTACCGCCATAGGTGTCGACGATGATCTTTCGTCCGGTAAGGCCTGTATCGCCGTGAGGACCTCCAATTACGAATTTCCCGGTCGGATTGACATGATATTCGATTTCACCCCTGAATAATTCCTGAAGCCTCTCAGGCAGCTTTTCAACCACCCTGGGGATCAGGATACGGATTACGTCGCTTTTAATTTTGGCCAGCATAGGCTTGTCTTCATCAAATTCATCGTGCTGTGTCGAAACCACAATGGTATGCACCCTTTTGGGGGTATGGTCATCGTTGTATTCGACCGTTACCTGCGATTTTGCATCGGGGCGCAGATAGGGCATCGGGCTGTTGGGTTCCCGCCGGATAACGGCCAGTTCCTTGAGGATCAGGTGGGATAATTCCAGCGGAAGGGGCATGAAATTGTCGGTGTCTTTGCAGGCATACCCGAACATCA